>JAPSKP010000147.1 GCA_031181585.1 Lysinibacillus sp. | reverse complement strand
TGTGATGCTTTGTATGATGAATATTCATCGTTTCTTTGTCGATGTTTGGCTCCAATGCATCATAAGCGTAAGGTAATTGCGGTAATTCGAATGCCATAATAAAATTCCTCCCTATGTATCTGTTTTATTAAGCCCCCTGAAACACTCCAATCATTTATAAAATTCTGATTTTAGAATATTTCTAAGGTCTTTAGTTTAAGATTACCAAAGTTGGTTTTTTGTTTCAAACAAAATGCTTTACTACATATATACAATATCCTAATTTGTTTTTATTATTCCATTAAATTCAAATCACCCGAGCGGGTCATCAAAGGACCACAATTAGAAAATAAATAATCATTACCCCTTGTATCACCGCTTTGGCTGCTGCACTGCTGACAAAACCGATTACAGATCCGAAACCGATCTTCAATGCATCATTGAAGCTGGCCTTATTTACTGCGAGTTCAGCAATGACCGCTCCCAAAAAAGGCCCAATTAAAATTCCTAATACAGGGATGACAAATGGACCTGCCAGCAGGCCGATTGTACTTCCCCAGACACCCGCTTTTGATCCGCCATACTTTTTTACCCCAATCATATTTGCTACGTAGTCTGCACCAAATAGCAGCAGGACAAATAGCACCTGAATCGTCCAGAATAGCCAGTTAAAAGGTTCGAAAGAAAAAAGAATTCCATACAGGATAAAACCGCCAAGCAAAAACAGCACACTTGGAATAATCGGAAAAACCAAGCCCGCAAAAGCGATAATAAATAACAGAATGATCAGCGTCCAATAAATTATCTCCATGATCAGCACCCTTTCTAGAAAACATGAAAGCGCTTTGCCCACACCTCGAGGGGGCAGGCTGCTTGCGCTAGACATTTATCTAACTTCAAAATTTCTACATTATTTATTTTAAAATAAATAAGCAAGGGATTTCCCCTTGCTTATTTTACCATTTATTCTTCTCCTAAAACAGCTTCAGCAATATTCACCGCGTGATCGCCGATACGCTCAAGGTTGCTGACAATGTCTACATAGACAATGCCCGCCTGGCCAGAGCAGACTCCTTCATTCAGGCGAAGAATATGCTGTTTGCGAAGCTTTCGTTCCATCTTGTCTATCTCTTCTTCTTTTTTTACAACATGCTCTGCAGCAATTTTATCATTGTGGTCCAGTGCCTGAAGAGCTTCTTTTACAGTAGAAATGGTCAATTTGAACATTTGTTCTAAATCAGCCATAGCTGAATCGGTAATGGACACTTTATTTGCCTGTTTATAATCAATCAATTCTATTACATTTTCGAAATGGTCACCGATACGCTCAATATCTCTTACTGTATCCATCAGCACGGTGTGCTCGTTCGACTCATGTGCTGAAAGTGAACTTGTAGATAACTTAATCAGGTAATCCGTAATTTTGCGGTCAAGATTATTGATCGCGTCCTCTAACTGGTATGCACTTTCGGAATGTTTTTGATTGCCGGTTTTCAAATATTGAACCGTTTCTTCAAGTCCCCGTAAAGAGAATGCCCCCATGCGAAGCACTTCTTCTTTAGCTTGTCCAAGAGCAATCGAAGGGGATTGTTCTATAAAAACAGGATCCAAATGTTTTGCTTTATATTCAGCAACCGCATCTTCTCCCGGAATAAGCTTCGTTACAATCCATGCCAGCACGGCTACAAATGGCAGTTGAATAAGTGTATTAGTACTATTAAAAATTCCATGCGCAAAGGCAATGGTCATCTCAGGATTTAAATCCATTTTCCCCTGCAGTGTTTCAATCAATAATGTAAACGGCTTTAATAAAATCAAGAAGATAGTAGTACCAATTAAGTTAAACAATACATGCACGGCTGCAGCTCTTCTTGCAGCAACAGATGCTCCAATAGCGGCTAAAACAGCTGTGATGGTCGTTCCAATATTGTCTCCAAACAGAACAGGCAATGCTGCATCCAGGTTTATCAGCTCTTCAGAAAACAGCCCTTGGAGAATACCGATTGTGGCACTTGAGCTCTGAACAATAACAGTAAACACTGTTCCGACAACCACACCTAGAATTGGATTTGAACTCATGCTTACGGTCAAGTCATGAAAAGCTTCCAATGTACGAAGAGGCTTCATTCCCCCGCTCATTAATTCAAGTCCATAGAATAATGCACCAAAGCCAAATACAATCTGACCGGCATTGTGAACTTTTTTGCTTTTAAAGAAAAACAATAGAATAGAGCCTAAAGCAATGATCGGCAAAGCGTATTCCCCGATATCTATTCCGATGATGAAAGCAGTTACCGTTGTCCCGATATTTGCTCCCATAATAACACCTATTGCCTGGCGCAATGTCATGAATCCGGCAGATACTAATCCAACTGTAATAACAGTGGTTGCAGAGCTGCTCTGTATAAGAATGGTGACAAGAACACCCGCCAATACACCCATGATTGGATTTGTAGTAAAGCGATCTAATAAATCCCTCAGCCGGTCACCAGCTGATTTTTGGAGCCCATCACCCATGAACTTGATTCCATAAAGGAAAATACCAAGCCCGCCCAAAAACTCAAAAAGCATTTGCTGAACATTAAGTTCCACCATTATCCAACCCCTATAACTGTTTATTCGACATGATTCATCAAACCCCATACAATTATTAATGGAAACCTATAGAAATGTAAACCTGTTGCGGATTAAATTTACAATTCCTTAACATTACATGCTTATATTACATTTTTGTTACAAAATCCAAAAAACCTTGCAAACGCGTTTACTTGTAACATCTGGATATTTGGCTAAAATATAATAGTGAATCTCAAAAAGGGTGTGTCCAAATGAATATTTTTCTTCAGTTTTATAAAAGCTTGTTTTCTCCTAAAGATATCGCTTTATTTCGTCATCAGGGCATAGGAAAGACTATTTTGTATGTGTTTTTCCTTACCCTGCTATCAGCACTGCCAACCGTGTTTTATTCCGGTTCGGCAATCATTAATGGTTTAAATGCTATTGATGAAACAATTGACAGTAATTTACCGGATTTTGAAATTGCAGAAGGACAGCTTCACACAGAGGAGGAAGTACCTGTAACCCTCAATAAAAATAACTTTACAATCATTATTGATTCGACAGGAGCAGTAGACCCTTCTGTTTTATCCGAAAGCGGCAATACGATTGCCTTATTAAAAAATGAAGTCTACATACTTGCCGAAGGACAGGAACAGACATATCCATATACATTACTGACAAGCGGCACACTAACAAAAAATGACTTATCAGACTTCCTTGCATCTGCAGAATCGCTTATGCCGATTATTATTCCCTTAATAGCGATTGTCATTTATATTTTTGCAGCGGGCATTCGATTTATCGAGATCTCCCTGTTAGCACTTGCAGGTCTGTTTATTAAAAAAGCTCTTGCCAAGAAATTGGAGTATCGTCATTTATGGCGCATGTCTGCTTACAGCATTACTTTGCCAGCCATTTTCTTTACTATCATGACAGCCCTGCAGACAGCAGTGCAAAACGGAGCGATTATTAACTGGTTTGTTTCTCTTATCATCCTCCTCTTGTCCATAAAGGAAGTCCCATCTCATAGCTCTAAATAAAAACGTGCCAATGGCGCGTTTTTATTTTTGCAATTAAAAAGAGGAGTAATTTTATAAATAAAGCAGTTATTAATGCAGAATAATACAAATTGAGGACTTTTTTTGGTCTAATCATATTTGGACAAGCATACATATTGGGTAAACATGCTATTTGCAGGGGGTTTGGCCAGTATGAAGAAGCTTGCGGGAGTACTGCTTTCAATCCTAGTTATATATGTAATCTTTTATGACCTTAATCATGGCACACTGCCCGCTGGACAAAAGCAAGCATTGGAGGCAAGTTCCCTCCCCACAGAAACAGGTGAACCCTATTTTGAAAAAAAGGTCAATCCTGGAGAAACAGTTCTATCAATTATAGAACTAAACCTTGATGGTCCCATTCCTGTAGCCATAGACCAGGTTGTGTCAGACTTCTCGGAATTAAACAATGGAATGCAGCCTGAAGACATTAAATCAGGGACGACCTATAAATTTCCAAAATATACTCAGGACAACTAATCATCATTCTTGTCAATTTCAGCGGTTCATTGATACAATAAAGTGGAACCTTCTCTAACAGCATACATCTCAGCTGTTATATGAAAAGATAAAAAGGAGCGAATCTCCATTGAGTGAAATTATACATCGCACTAAAACAAGGCCTGTTAAAGTTGGGCCATTAACAATTGGCGGAAGCAATGAGCTGTTCATCCAGAGTATGACCACTACGAAAACACATGACGTTGAAGCGACTGTAGCTGAAATTAAAAGGCTGGAAGAAGCAGGATGTCAAATCGTGCGTGTTGCCTGCCCGGATGAAAGAGCTGCAAATGCCATAGCAGATATTAAAAGACAAATTAACATACCGCTTGTTGTTGATATCCACTTTGACTACAAGCTAGCATTGAAGGCAATCGAAGGCGGAGCAGATAAAATCCGAATTAATCCTGGAAATATTGGTAAACGTGAAAAAGTGGAAGCAGTGGTCAAGGCTGCAAAAGAAAAAGGCATCCCTATCCGCATTGGTGTAAATGCAGGTTCTCTTGAAAAAAGAATCCTTGAGAAATATGGATATCCTACTGCAGATGGTATGGTTGAAAGCGCCCTGCATCATATCAAAATTTTAGAAGACCTTGATTTCCATGACATCATCGTTTCTATGAAAGCATCCGATGTTAATTTGGCCATTGAGGCTTATGAGAAAGCAGCACAAGCATTTGACTACCCTCTCCATTTAGGTATAACAGAATCAGGCACACTTTTTGCAGGTACTGTAAAAAGTGCCGCTGGACTTGGTGCAATCTTAAGCAAAGGTATTGGAAATACGTTAAGAATTTCACTTAGCGCAGATCCCGTGGAAGAAGTAAAGGTTGCCCGTGAACTTCTTAAAGTGTTTGGGTTATCTTCCAATGCAGCAACATTAATTTCCTGTCCAACATGCGGAAGGATCGAGATTGACTTAATCAGCATTGCAAATGAAGTGGAAGACTATATTCAAAAAATTAAAGCGCCAATTAAAGTTGCTGTATTGGGCTGTGCCGTTAACG
>JAPSKP010000047.1:16477-24309 GCA_031181585.1 Lysinibacillus sp. | reverse complement strand
CCGATGCTGTGACATCAAAAAGGAGGTCCGAATAAAAAAATGAAGGATCTCCAAGATAATCCCTTACAACATTTCCATCCTGATCGACCGTCATTTTGGCATTAAAATAACGGGTTGCCTCTTGAAAGTGAAACACCCGCTCCCAATAGACCTCTGCCTCTCCTGCTTTATTAATATGAGCTGTATTTGTAATATGAAATGGGATGGTTTGTCCGCTTTCTGGAAATAAAAAGTTAGATTTTGCTGAAAGACGGTAAAAAGGCTGCAGCAGCTTTGTACCGTTTGCTACTGTCTGCATGACACCCTTTGCATGGAACGGTCTGCCCATCGGAATCGAATACCGCTCCTGCAAACGCGGGTGAAGCTTCGAAAATTTCTTGCCCAGTAATGTTTGATAAATCGTCATGCTGCCTGCCTCCTCTTTCGTATACAGCTTGCTGCTGTCGGAACGTGATCAGATAGCAAGTAACCGACGATGGAAAGAACCCAAAGTGCCAAGTTGAAGGTAATGACATTAAATGGTGAAATCACAGCCTCCCCATCTGCCGCTATCGCTGTTACCGTAAGCAAGGGAAATACGACTATTTGGAGCAAGAAAAAGCTCTTCCTCCAGCCCGGCAGCAGCCAAGCCACACCAAAAAGCATCTCAGCTATACCTATACCTAAGACAAATCGGTCAGCTGCACCTTCCGATAAACCGCTCAGCGCCATAAGCATCTCAATTTCCTGCGGGTGACCGATCCAGACTTTTGGCACCAGCCCTTGATAAAACCATACGATAAAGAAAATCATAAATATAATGGTATAGGAAAAGAACCTGCGATACTGCATTGCCGGCGGTTCCCCGGTTTCAATCCACCGCTTTAATACATCAAAGCTGAGAGCTGTAGCCCAACCCATCATTGGTTTAAAAATTAAATCTACAAATTTCCCAAACATTCCAAAGCGGACTTCATAATCATATTGTGTCAAAAATGTTACTCCATCCTTATGAGGGATGTACTGCCAATAGCCTTTCCCTTCCGCTATCGGCGAAATGAGCTGTTCAGTCCCAAAATGAAGAGATGAAGTTTTTATGCCACTTTTCTTTTCATGCGTGCCCTTGCTGACTCCCCAGCCGCTGATGCTTATACCTGGTACCACATTTGTTGTATATGTGAACGTCTGCGGTTCCTCATCAGACTCTTTTTCATTATAAGTAATAGAGGAAAAGCGTAAATCCCACTGCTCATGAAGCTGTGGCTGCTGTGTATACTTCCATATTGTTTCAATATCCGTGTCCATTTCGATTTCAACATATATTGGTGTTTTTTTCACTATCCGCCCCCCTTACTTTCTATATTACCTGATTCTCCTGGATATTTTTACTATTATTTAGTATTTTATTAATTACTTGGATATTTTTATATAAAGTAAGATGAATAAATTAGTAGACAGGAAATCAGTAATCTATAAGAAAATATAGTTAGCGAGCCCCAATCCAGGAAGTCTTAAATTATTAGCACGAAATAATGAGATAAATTTAGAAACCTTGCTTTAGAAGAGAACAAACAATTTGAAAAAAAGAGCTCAGATAATATTCACCGTCAGATAGTCTACTACTTTACGATTTTTATAGTCCTCTATCATCCACTGGGCAGCAATCGTTTCGATTCACTCTTTGAAGCCCATGCATATGCTTCATCCCACACGGTAAAGTTATTTTTTCACCTGTATTACATAAAATATCAATAATACAGCCTGCTTGGTAGGGTATCTAAAAAACGTTACAGCAAATAACATTTTCTCACCGTTCACCAATACGCCTTTTACCCCCCCATCTTCTCCATTTACTGCCCGCCCACCTTATTTATGTGTTCGATTTATCCGCAGCAACAGGCCAGTCACTCAAATGCTCATGAATTAGCTTCCACTTTCCATCATCCTTTTTAAATACATTTGTCGCCCTGCCTTTTCCCGATACGGGGCTGCCCTTGAAGTAGCCTGTATATGTATACTGGTAAATACATGTTGCCGTGTTTTCTTCTACTACCAGCCACTGGATATCCTGTGCATTATAAATTTCATCCTGGATGGTGTGCCATGCGTTTTCGAAATAGGCACGGATTTCGTTAATAGACGTACAAGTTTTGTCACTAAACCAGTAGACAGCATCCGGATGGAGAAGTTGTTCAACATTTTCAAATCGGTGAGTATTGGTTGCTTCAATATAGTTTTCTAAAGCTTTTCTATATGTCATATTTTCTCCTCTCTCCTCAATAAATTTCATTCTTCTAGAAGCTTACTATACCAATCGAGTGCCCGTCTCTCCATCTCAGATACAAATGCCTTCTTAGCCGCACTGTACTCTGTCGTGGAATCATACTTCTTTTCAAGCGTTTTTTTGAAATTACTGTATTTTTCTGCTTCTTCTCGATGAGCAATCAAATAATCTCGAAAGATTACATGACGATCAATATGAGGGTTACCATCCTGATAGACATGTAAATGGTGAGTACGTTCGTCCCCGCCCTTTCGAAACAGCCTTCTTCCGGCTATTCCCCATTCCCCTGCTGCCTCATATCCAAGAAAACGCAACCGATCATTATAACAATCAATTTTTTTAATATCTTCTACTATGCAAATTATATCGATAACAGGCTTTGCCAGCATTCCCGGTACTGCTGTACTGCCAAAATGCTCGAATTTGATAATATCCTCAGCAAATAACTTTTGCAGAAGCTGTACCTCATGCTCATACATTGCTCTCCAAATCATCTGGTATTCTGACAGCCTTATTTTCATTACTATCCTCTCCTTTTGCATTACTATATTCATGCCATTCATTTTCCTTATTTCTATTAGATTGAATAACTTAACTAGATAGAAAATAAAATTTTACTTTATTTTACATAAATGATTATATATCATAAAACGAAAAATTGAGAGATGAGAATATAACTTATTTTGAGATGGATGGAGCTACTAAAGAAGAATGGTCAAAGAGAACGAACTGAATTATCCAGTCTGCTTTGTGAAATCTAGCAGCCATGACAAATGCCATTGTGGTTGGTAAAGGCAGCTACCTTAACCCTCCCGATGAAGGAAGGATAGTATCACCCTCTCCTATTCAGAACCACTTGAAAAGGAAAAAGAAGCGGAAGTGAAAGAAGCCTCAATCAATAAGTTTGATATCTTTTACAATATGAGTGAATGACAACTAACGACTAGCATCATGAATGAAAAAACCTCAAAATAAAAAATAGCTTTCCAGCCTATAGGCGGAAAGCCATTTTTAAACCTTCTACATTATACTCACACCGCAATCGGTGCTTTAATCGTTGGATGCGGATTG
Organism: Lysinibacillus sp.; assembly: GCA_031181585.1. GTDB lineage: Bacteria > Bacillota > Bacilli > Bacillales_A > Planococcaceae > Lysinibacillus_B. The sequence goes on along the minus strand of JAPSKP010000047.1, from coordinate 20,975 downwards.
TATCCTTCTATCATCAAATCTTCTAGTTCAATATCAAAGATTGACTGTTTGTCCGGATTAATTCGCAATATCGGAAGCTCCCTCGGTTCACGCGATAGCTGCTCTTTTACCTGCTCGATATGGTTGAGGTAGATGTGTGCGTCGCCAATACTGTGGATAAATTCCCCGGCTTCCAGTCCGCATTCATGCGCAATCAAATGTGTAAGCAGTGCGTAGGATGCAATATTGAACGGACAACCAAGCAGCGTGTCCAGACTGCGCTGCATCAGCTGACAGCTTAATTTACCTTCCGCAACATAGAATTGGAACATGACATGACAAGGCGGTAATGCTGCCTTGCTTCCCTTTGAGCCCGCATTAATAACATCCTCTGGATTCCATGCATTGACGATGATGCGTCGCGAATCTGGATTGTTTTTTATTTGGTCTATAACATCCTGCAATTGATCGATCGCCTGGCCATCCGATGTTGTCCAATTACGCCATTGTTTGCCGTACACATTGCCTAATTCCCCGTACTTAGATGCAAATTCATCATCGTCTAACACCCGTTGGCAGAAGCGATTTAATTCATCTTGGTATAGCTTATTGAACTCTTCATCCACAAGGCAGCGACGACCGAAATCAGACATATCCGGTCCTTGATATTCGTCAGATTCCACCCATTTTTTGAATGCCCATTCATCCCATATATGGTTGTTATGCTGCAGCAAATAACGGATATTCGTATCGCCTTTAATGAACCAAAGCAGCTCGCTAGCTACTAATTTAAATGGTACCCGCTTTGTTGTAAGTAACGGAAAGCCTTTTGATAAATCAAATCTCATCTGATGACCGAAAATACTAAGTGTTCCAGTTCCTGTTCGATCCTCTTTTTTGATTCCATTTGTTAAGATTTCATCTAGAAGATTTAAATACGCTCTTTCTGGATGTTTGTCCATCTTGCTAACCACCTCACTATTTTTTATCCGTCTCATTATATAACAATGAGTTTGCTAATGAAATGGTTATAAAAACTCTTTCTTCATACTAAAATATCTTTCCTGCTCAAGGCAGTATCAAGATCCGGCCCTACGACAAACGTTGGTTATTTACTATTTTATATCCAACTGCGTTCCGGCCGTTGTTCTTTACATTATATAACGCTTCATCAGCATAATCGATGCAGGACATAATATCTTTCTTCTGACACACTCGTTGTGTATGTGCCCCTATGCTGACTGTAATAATACGATCGCTGGGAGAAGTACTATGTTCAATTTGGAGATGATGAATTTTTTTGATAACTTCCTCGCAGATTTTATTTACTCTGTTGTCTACATCAACGATTAGCATAGCAAACTCTTCTCCTCCCCACCTGGCGATGAAGATATTATATTTCTCAGCCGTATCGCTCAGCACACGTCCAACCTTCCGCAGCACTTCATCACCGTTTGTGTGGCCATATGTATCGTTATAAATTTTGAAGTGATCGATATCGAGAAGAACGGAAGATAAATAATAGGGCTCCTCATGTGCTTTATTTTCAAGATACTCTATATAATTCGAAACCGCACGACGGTTATAGACGTTTGTCAATGGGTCGAGAGAAGCCTGAATTTCCAGTTTTCGATTAGCCTCTCTTAGCTGTTTTGATAGCTTTCGCGTCATTTCTACTTCATTTCTTAGCTCTGCCTGCATAATGACAGAACACTTATACGAATGGTAAAAAGAGCGGGATAAAAAATACCCTGCCGGAAACAAGACGATTAAATATAGCATTTGGCTCTGATAGAGAGGTGAATTACCATGCATGATATAAAGCCCGAATGAAAGTCCTGCCCCTGCCGTCCCTAAAGGAATTAGGATTTGCCTCTTATTCAATACAAAAAACGAGCAGCTTACGAGCATAATCAATGTGTAAATCATCAGGTGATTATAAGCAGATTGATCAGAAAGCGATATTAACACGCCAAAACTCATCAAGGCAAAAACATACATGCCGATCAATCTGTCCATTTGAAGTAAGTTTTCTTTATCTACAGCGATCCTTTTTATTTCCGTAAAGTAATAGCATATAAGATTAAATAACAGGAGGAGTATATACGGCCATATCGCAATTGGAAGCCCGTTACCTCCTGTTCCTTTGAAGAACCAGAAGCTGGCTTCTAATAATAAGAGGAAGATGACGATACTAGATGTGACTTTACTCACAAGCGTAATTTTCTTAATATTATGTTCTAGCGCAGCTTTTTTTATATAATAAGCTTCATTTTCATATATCATTTGATCGTCTTCACCTCCAGAAATACACTAATATACATAACAAAAGAATCACCAAAGAACATAGATACTATATACCACAAATTATTATCACCAAAACACAAAACAAGAAAATACTCCTATTATTTAATTTTATGCTTCTAATACAATATTATTACCTTTCAGCATAAGATATGTTTTGGTTAAGACAATCGATTAGGTATATATAGTAAGAATGACTATATTCTTATTGAATATGGTCAAACCTTTTCTATTACATTTTCGCCCTTTATCAACAAACATTTTTGTTTTGCAATCACTTCTCTTGTTCAATGAAGAAGCAATTATTACTTGTAAATCGAAGTTCTATCTAATGACTTATTTATAAAATAATAGTTTTTCGGAAATTTCTATGTCCTCACATCTTTTTTCCTGCTTTAAGGAGAATTAAAAAGCAAATAGGCTAACTGACCATCAAAAAAATTACAATCTATAAGCGACACACAAAATATTCGTTGGTCAAACAACATAGCAATCGTTATCAAAAAAATTAATATCCGTTATATTACAATGAAGAAGAGGTGAGCAATCAATGTACAGTTCAGTAACACAGCAGACTATTTCCTATATCGAGGAACAGTTGACAAGTGATCTCCTATTGGATGATTTTACATCAGTGGTTGGCTATTCAAAATTTCATCTATCACGTATCTTCAAAGCAGAAACTGGTTTGACAATCAACGAGTATATCCGATTGAGACGTCTGGCGACTGCTGCCATGTATCTGCTATACTCAGCCGAACCAATCTTAGAAATCGCCTTCATGCTGCGATTTCAATCACAAGAGGCATTTACACGATCGTTTAAAGAACAGTATGCTATGCCACCGGGTAAATATCGAAAAATGATGCAGGCTTTATGCGGGACGGAGGATGGAAAAATGGAAAAACAAACAGAGGTAAAAGGATGGCTGCTGAGCGGCTCTCATCCGCATTATTACAGTTTTGGTGTTGATGAAAAGGTGTTTCATACCGGCACCAAGTCAGGCGTACTTTATTCAACGGAGCATGCCCGTCTTGACGGTTTTGGCACTATGATGCAAAGCTTCCTGGCAGATGATTTCAAAGGTAAACGAATTAAATTATCCTGTTATTTGAAAACGGAAGAAGTGGAGAAATGCGGTGCTTGGTGCCGAGTAGACAATGCAGCCGGTGATACGCTGCAATTCGATAACATGGATAATAGATCGATTACAGGCTCAACAGACTGGAATTATTATTCCATCGTTTTAGATGTACCGATCGATAGTGCCTCAATACATTTTGGTGTACTGCTAGTGGGCAGTGGAAAAGTCTGGGCAGATGGTTTTAAATTTGAAGAAGTCGATGAAAAAGTTCCCACTACAAACATGATGGCGATCGAATCACTACCTAAGCAACCGGTTAATTTAACTTTTAATGATTAAAATCATCATTATCGTCACTCTCACGTTACCGATTTTATAAGGAATTACTGAATTAGAAAGCTTCGGACTTCCTGCTAGGGCCGAAGCTTTTTTCAACTGAATGTCTAGACGACATTCCATCGGCTACACCTTCTAGACAACTGTAACGAGTTTATTTACTAAATATAAATCTTCTCTTTTCATTCAAATTCTGCAGTTCAAATAATTCAGGCTGCCGCACAAACCGTGTTAAAAGAGCATAGGCTTCTTCATCTGTTATTTGCTCTGGAATTATAATTCCCTTAAATTGAACAGGAGAAAGAATCGTATGAAAAGCATATTTAAATTCATGATCCCCTACATAAGCTTGCGCTAGTTTCCCTTTCCAATCGATTAGGTATGAACAGTCCTCCTTTTTCGTAAACTTTATCGTATGAAAAGCTGACGCATCATGACCGAGCAAATAAACGTCAAATGCAGTCACCTCATGATCAAAATTCTCTTGTTCATATTCCGACAAAAAATCGACCTTATATTCAGCACCGTCCAATAGTTTCACATCAAATGGTGCCTCATCACTTCCTACAATGAATCCTTTATTATCCCACTCTTGTGAAGACAACGTACAGCTATGATAATTATTCCATACGATTTTAGCATGCCAATCATCTATTTCCTCATCTTCCTCCTCATCATCCTCATCATCTTCTTCGTAATAATCTGCCGTCTCTAAATGAAGATCAAAATATAATCCATGCATTTTTTCTTCATCTTCTTCATATTTAAAATGGGCACTCCACACAAAATTAATAA
>JAPSKP010000047.1:10288-16377 GCA_031181585.1 Lysinibacillus sp. | reverse complement strand
TCCTCATCATCCTCATCATCTTCTTCGTAATAATCTGCCGTCTCTAAATGAAGATCAAAATATAATCCATGCATTTTTTCTTCATCTTCTTCATATTTAAAATGGGCACTCCACACAAAATTAATAATCCGGTGTCCATTTGGCCATGGATTATCTTTAAAATAAATTCGGTTCATCGTAATTCCTCCTATGTAAAAATTTCATATTATTATTTTTAAAAGTAATGGCTTGTTATAATAAAATTTTTAATTTACTTATTGATGGAAAAGCAGTTTTCTGGCATTTTACAACTAATATACTTTTCCATTTTAATCCTACTTGTCATTTATTTCACTATTATATTTGGATGCAAAAAGAGAGCGAACCAATGTTCACCCCCCTTTTGCAGTCTATTTAATTCTTTATGAATGAATTTCTCTGACAGTTGATAATAAACAATCCCCTTTACCTTGTAGGCGAGGATATTATAAACTAAACCGCGCTTAAGCCCGCATTAGTTTTCTGCCTATAACTGAAACTTCTACTACAGAAAGTTAAAAGATTCCCTGCAATTCTTCAGCAGCTAATTCGATTGCCTCTACCCCTTGCGGCAGCACACCGGACATCCATACAAAACCATGAATCAATCCTTCATAACGCTTTAACGTCACTCCTACACCGGCATCAAATAATTTTTTAGCATATGCTTCTCCCTCATCACGCAATGGATCATATTCAGCAGTCACCACTAGTGCAGGCGGCAGGCCGCTTACATCCTTTGCGCGCAATGGTGATGCATAAGGGTGTTCCCCGCTTTCTTCTTGCAAATAATGGTTCCAAAACCATACCATGCTGTCTTTCGTTAAGAAATAACCTTCTGCATTCTCATGATAGGATATTGTATCGTAGCTATGTTCTGTCACAGGATAAAAGAGGATTTGATAGGAAATCTTCGGACCTTCTTTGTCTTTTGCCATAAGACAAACAACCGCCGCAAGATTTCCACCTGCGCTATCACCAGCGACAGCAATTCTCGATGAATCCACACAGATCGAGTCTCCGTTCTCTGCTACCCATTCCACTGCTGCATAGGCATCCTCGGCAGGAGCTGGAAATGGATGTTCAGGTGCCAACCGATAGTCGACAGAGATGACAACACAGCCTGTACGATTGGCCAGCTGACGGCAAGGGACATCTACCACGTCCAAGTTGCCAATGACCCATCCGCCTCCGTGATAATATACAAGCGCTGGGAAAGGGCCTTGTCCTTCCGGCGTATAAATGCGAACAGGGATCTCACCAGCCGGGCCAGGAATCAACGTTTCCTCTACTTTTGCTACTTCTTCCGGCACTCCCGCCAGCATGCTGATATCCGTGCTTATTCTTGCCTCTTCTGGTGTCAGCGTACTCATGGCCGGTGCCCCCGACACCTCCATCTGCTCCAAAATCAACTTTGCTGCTGGATGTAAAGCCATCGGAAAATCCCCCTCTTTTCATAAAACATATGCTAATTTCTCAAAACTTGATCAGTGATTGCCTGCCACTTTTATGACTCTTTAATAATTTCTTATTTGTGGCATCCTTCTGTAAATGATATGAACCAAATGAGAAAAAATTCTTCGTCTATTTTAAATTTAATAAATGTTCATAGAATGAGGATAAAAGTTTATTTATTCAATGTAGTCGGTTCCAGCAGCACCTTGTTTATTCTGTTTACGAATCTTATTACCTTGTTCGTGCATGAATTGTAAAAGTTTCGATACCTTTCACCAGCATGTGTTTTAGAAATCCAGCTATATACAAAGAAGCCCTTAATTCTCAAGCTCCCACAGCAGCCTTGGAAGAAGCAGCTGCTAATGTCGTTGAAAATTAAGGGCGTTCAATTCTTTTTATTGAATCATTTATTTTATTCGCTTTTCCTCGTTAAAGAGTGATGTACTATGCAATGGCTGGACTTTTGCTGTAGGGTCCATATAGGCTTTTGCATTATTGACTGCTGTCGGTCCCTCACCAAAGCCGACTACAATGAGCTTGACTTTTCCTTCATACGTACAAACATCTCCTGCTGCATAAATTCCTGAAATATTAGTTTCCTGTTTTGAATTCACTACAATAGCGTTTTTCTCCATATCAAGACCCCATGTTTTAATCGAGCCGAGGGAGGAAACAAAGCCATAATTGACAATCACTTCATCTACATCGATCGTATATTTTGTACCCTCCTTGGCATGTTCAATTACGACTTGAGTAATCGCCTCATCTCCAGTCAGTTCTGCAGGTGCATAAGGTGTTTTCACATCTACCGAAGAGTTCATTAATTGTTCAATACTATGTTCATGCGCGCGGAATTTATCGCGGCGATGGACCAGTGTAACTTTATCTGCGATTGGTTCCAGCATAAGTGCCCAATCAACAGCCGAGTCTCCTCCACCGAATATGACAACTCTTTTCCCAGCAAAATGGTTCATATCCTGAATGAAATAATGAAGGTTCGACGATTCAAATGCCTCCGCCTTCTCCAGCTCTAATCTCCGAGGTTGAAATGCACCAATCCCTGCTGTAACAATAATGGTTTTTGTATAATGAACTGCCTTGTCGGTCTGCAGCCTAAATGTCCCTTCATTTTGCTTTTCTACCTGTTCAACAGCCTCCTCCAAACAAATTGTCGGATGAAAAGGTTCAATTTGTTTTTTTAATTCATTGATTAAATCCTGTGCTTTAATTTTCGGGAAACCAGGGATATCATAAATATATTTCTCAGGATATAATGCCGTGAGCTGTCCGCCGAGCTCCGGAAGGCTGTCAATAATTTTCACCTTTGACTGCCTCATCCCTCCGTAGAATGCAGTAAATAAACCGACGGGGCCTCCCCCAATGATTGTAATATCAAAGATCTCTTTTTCATTCGTCATTCTTCTTTCACCTCTGTCTACATAATTAGTTTTTATAATTTGCACAGAAAAATCTACTTAAAAATTCCTTCTGAAAGAGTTAATCTTTATATTCAAGGGATAAAGCAGGACCTATTCCTGCCTACCAATAAACCTCTTGACTAAACTCGAGGGCAATGGGCGCGCTTCAGTATTTCCCTTATTATTTCCTGCTCAACAAGTACGTCCTATTAGTATAACCAAAGTGATCTATAAATGTTCACCCCCATTCACGTTCCCGAACCGCCATTTTTACTATTTGCCTCCTTTATTACATAGACTATTCACCGGCTCTAATCAACTAATTTCCCTTTTTCTCCAATTAAAAATCCCACCTAGTGCTAGGTGGGTAATTCAACAGTTGGTGATTTTTATCCAATTTCTTTGTACAGCTAAATATAATCTCTGTCATGAACTTGTCTTCTCTGAAGAAATATTAATCGTACCTTCCCTTTTCAGTCTCCTGCACTTTCATTTTCATACTCTTTTGATAGCTTTTCGGTGTTATATGCATGCTCTTTTTGAACTGTTCAATATAATAGCTGCTGCCATTGAACCCTACTTTATACGCAATCTCCGTCACAGAAAAATCGGTATTCTGCAGCAGAGAAAGGCTTTTTTCGATACGATAATAATTCACATATTGCATGGGTGAAAGACCTAGAATAGTTTTAAAGTATCGGCAGCATTCACTTTTGCTAAGCAGGCCGGCCTTGGCAATGTTTTCTAAACTCACCGTCTCATCATAATGCAAATGAATCCAGCTCAACATATCCCTGATTCGTTTATTTTTTCTTGAATTTGCTGAATCAGTTACTGGTGAGGCATTCGATATAAGCAGCAGCCATAACGATGTTAGTTGTTTCGATATGTGTATTTCATAAAACTCCCCCTCTTTTGCAAGAAGTTGATGAATCGTTACAATATGCTCGCAAGCTTCCTTTCCCCAAGCAGTTGAATTTTCAAGTTTTATATGATCCAGATTTGTTGCTTGTATATACGGGGTCACGTAGGCAGAAAAAAGTTCAGGTACGAGTAGAAAGGACGGATATACATTCAAACAGATATAGACCCCATTGCTATTTAGTTCGTTTTTGGCACCATGCAAGCATTGTGAATTAATAAATAACCCTTGCTGCTCCTCAACAATGATTTCCTGTTCATTTACCTGAAACCGGATAACTCCTTCTAAAACAAAGACAAATTGAACTTCTTCATGCCAATGAAGCGGAATATAGCCATGCACATTCTGATGAATCGCTGTCTTATAGCATGCTAGAGGTAAAAGCTTTGTCTTATGCTGTGTCAGCTCTCGATTTTGATGATCAATTTTAAAATCCTTGATTTGCATTACACTACCTCAATATTGTTATATTATTCTTTTTAAAATTAATATTATTTTATAGATTCTCCCTTTAATATAACATTATTCTTATATTTTGGTGGTGAAATCATGGAACAAAACACACGAAAAAGAGGCCTGCTTTTAGTCATTATCGGGGCTTCCTTATGGGGTATTGGCGGCACTGTATCACAGAAGCTTTTTCAGCAGTTTTCAATTGAAGCAGGATGGCTCGTTTCTACGAGATTGTGTATTGCAGGACTTCTATTGTTAGTTATTCAATTCATTTTTAAAAATAAATCGCAGATTCTGGACGTATGGAAAAATAAAAGCACAGCTATACATCTGATTATTTTTGGTTTATTCGGCATGCTGGCAGTTCAATACACATATATGGCTTCCATTCAGCACGGGAATGCGGCAGTTGCTACATTATTGCAATATTTATCACCCGTTTTTATCATGCTTTATTTATTAATCAGAAGGAAAACAACATTTGCTGCAGTAGATTTATTGATGATTGTTCTCGCTTTAGTTGGATGCTTCTTGCTGCTTACAAATGGTTCCCTTTCAACTCTCAGTGTATCTAATACCGCCATCTTTTGGGGGATTTTATCCGGGGTATCAGCTGCGTTTTATACATTATATGGAGCATACTTGTTAAAACAGTTCGATTCCCTCGTCATTGTCGGCTGGGCAATGGTGATAGGCGGTATCGGATTCAGTTTCATCCATCCACCTTGGAAGATCGAGACTTCCCTATTAACAGGTGAAGCGTTGTTGTATTTAGCTTTTGTCATACTTTTTGGTACAATGATTGCTTTCTGGTTCTATATTGAAAGCCTGCAATCTTTATCACCGAAAGAAACGAGCCTATTTGGGAGTCTTGAACCGCTGCTAGCCGTTCTTACAACCGTATTTTGGCTGCACGAGCCATTTGGTCTGTTTCAATGGATCGGAACGCTGTGTATTATCGTATTAGTGTTATTTCTTTCATTAAATAAAAGGAAATCATAGGTTATTTTCTTTCAAATAGACGGTTAATCGATCTAACCGAATTTATTATTTATCTCCTAATAAAAAGCGGTCTCAAAATAAATAAAGTTTTCCAGAACCTTCAAATAAAATAACAAACAAGTATTTCTTTATTTTTTGGCTCTTTGTATAATAAAACTACTTACTATTGAAGGGACTGAACTATGCACAGATAGCAATATTTTTCATCCGAATGATTCAAAATATTGGAGGTAAAAGTATTGATTCAAGAACTGCACACACAAAGACTGCTTTTAAGAAAAATGACAGTGTCTGATTCACAAAAATTGTTTACAATTTGGTCCGATCCAGAAGTAACCAAATTTATGAACATCTCAAATTTTACCAGTGAACACCAGGCGAAAGAAATGATTGAGCTTCTCGATGAATTGTCTCAGGTAAATCAAGCTATTCGTTTTAGTATGATTGAATTAAAGTCAAACGAACTAGTTGGTACATGCGGTTTCAATTCCATAGACTTGGAAAATGACAAGGCTGAAATCGGTTATGACATCGCTAGAGCTTTCTGGGGAATGGGTTTTGCTCCCGAAGGTATCCGTGCACTGATTGACTATGCGTTTGAGAATTTAAAGCTAAACAGAATTGAAGCAAAGGTAGAACCTGAGAACATGAATTCAATTAGAGTTTTGCAAAAACTACATTTCACATTTGAAGGAACCTTAAGACAGTATGAAAAATCGAAGGGAAAATATATCGACATTAATATGTACTCCCTATTAAAAACAGACTAATACTAATGCCTATATTTCATCTGAAATATAGGCATTTTTCTCTTTTTTTTT
>JAPSKP010000047.1:0-10188 GCA_031181585.1 Lysinibacillus sp. | reverse complement strand
GGATAATTTGAGTCTCTTAAGGATTGTGACCAGCGATCAATAAAGTTCTTCATTGTTCCCGTCATGCTATACCAATAGATCGGGGTAGAAAAAATAAGAATATCATGTGGAAGAATACGGTCAATAATGGAGTTATAATCATCATTGATAGTAGGAAAACCTTCTTCTGTATGTCGCTTATCCATTATCGGATCAATTGAATAATCCTTCAGATATATTTCTTCTACATCCAGGCCTTGAATTGCCAACTTTGTTAAAAATTCCGTGTTCCCGTTTGAGCGGTTTCCACCGTAAATAACTGCTATTGTCATTTTGGACTCTCCCTTTCTTTGAGTATTCTAATATGGTTCTTCGAATATTAATATCTTATAATAAATTGATAAATCGTCAAAGACGATTATTTTGATTAGATACATCGAAAAAACCGATTTAAAAAAGGAAGATAAAATGGAAGTTAAACAATTGATTACATTTAAGCTGGCTGCAGAAAATCTGAACTTTACTCAAACGGCGAAATTGTTGAATTTTGCCCAATCAACTGTTACAGCTCAAATCAAAGCCCTTGAAGATGAAATTGGTAAACCCCTATTTGAGCGTTTAGGTAAACGACTGATTTTAACAGAAGCCGGTCACCTCTTTAAGATATATGCTGAAAAAATGATTAATTTAAGCCAAGAAGCCATTACAGCTGTAAACGGAGAAGAAGAATTAACTGGTACTCTAACAATAGGCGCTCAGGAGAGTCAGTGCACCTATCGATTACCGCTTATTCTTAAAGAGTTCAAGGTTGCATTTCCTAAAGTAAAGCTAGTATTTAAACCTGCTCATTCTGACGAAATGGCTAGAAAACAGCTTATGGAAGGATTGTTGGATGTTGCTTTTATTATGGATAAAAAGAAACCTGATGGTTCGTTAATAGTAGAGCAACTATCTAAGGAGGAGTTAAAATTGGTTGCCGCTCCCAGCCAATCTTTTTCTTCACCTTCTATAGATGTGCTGAAGCATGAAACTCTCTTGCTTACAGAAGCTGGCTGTTCTTATCGAGATATATTCGAAGAATACTTAAATTCCCTCGGAATATATCCATTAGATAAAATAGAATTTGCTAGTATAGAAGCCATCAAACAATGTGTAATTGCAGGATTAGGAGTGGCGCTGCTACCTGAGATGGTGGTGAAAAAAGATATTGAAGAGGGGCGAATGAAGGAACTACCATGGGAGTCTTTCTCATCTCCTCTTTATACTCAAATTGCTTGGCATAAGAACAAACTAGTAACACAACCCTTAAATGAATTTATTAAATTGACTCATAAGATGTTTATGTCTAATAGTTTATAATACTTTACTTCATGACATGAATACTAAAGAAGTCAAACGATTAATGATTAAGAACGTCCGGTAGAAATTCCTCGTCTCTATCCGTAAGGTTCATACTGTACGTTTTTTTCAAGTTACTATACCCAAACAAGCCCTTCCCGATCATCGCTATCTCAATCGGCTTGATGTGTGGCTTGTTTCGGTTGCAAACATAAATATATAAGTCAACAAACTGCGGCTTTTTTGCTGCTTATCTTCAAAGGCTTTGAGCTAGTTCTATTCCACTCAAATGGGTGTATAATTGGCTATAGATGCATGGAAGGAAAACTATTTATTAGGAGGATTTTTATGTTTCAAACTTTAAACAATTTTTTATCATCTTGGGAGTTCGAAGCCAATGCTACACAAAAACTGCTTAATAACCTTACTGATGAATCACTTAAACAGAGGATAACATCAGAAAATTGGACGTTAGGGCGCATTGGTTGGCATATAGTTACTGCTATACGTATTATCACTTCGAATACAAGCTTAACGTTCGAAGCCCCAGCTAAAGATTATCCTGTGCCGACTTCCGCTCAATATATAGCAGATAGCTATCTTCAAGCTAACAATGCATTTGTAAAGGCATTAAGGACACAATGGACTGACTGTACATTAAATGAAAATATTGATTTTCTAGGTCAACAAATACCCAATGGTTCATTATTAATGTTTTTACTCCAACATCAAAGCCACCATCGTGGCCAAATGACTGTGCTGATGCGGCAGGCAGGATTGGATGTCCCTGGTATTTATGGTCCTTCTAAAGAAGAATGGGCAAAGTATGGTATGGAAGCTCCGCAGATGTAAATAGGAAATGCCAAACTTTCATTGTTATATTGAAGATGCGAGGCTCAATAAATAAGGTATAGTGCCGTGGTGGGAGCTTATCGTATTTAAATCAGCCTTTCATTCTACTTATCGGTACTCCATCTTTTGGGTTAGTATCTATGGATAAATATTCACAAAGATACTTTCAGCTAAAATCTATAACTTTTTTCTCGGCGCATCTGTATTACTTGGTGCATATATTTGGGCAGTACCAATGAAGACAAGCTTTTTTGAATTCTTTGGAGCGATTTCTTAATCGCTCTCCTCGTTAAAGCCATCCTGCCACTGTTACCTCAAAGTTTGGCTGCGTGTTGCAGAATTTCCGTACAATCATCTCAACAATTTTGTGCATCGTCGCCCGGATAATCTTCTTGCAGAGACATCAAATGTTATTTACCAGATTCTCACAATCCGGCTTTTTAAACAGTTTTCATTCTCCACTAGCTATAAGCGCTTATTTTGACTTTGTATGGAGGTTTTCGGCGTAACGAAATAAATTATAAAATTGTTATAAAGTAATAAAGACACCTGCAATAAATACAGGTGTTAGAGATTATTTAAGATAACCATTTTGGAGATGTATTCTTACTCTAGCGTTCTATTCGACTCGTAATGAAAAGCTTTTCATATGGTAAGTCCTTTATTATCAGGTTTTAAATAGATTTTCTATTTTAAGTACATGTAATTTTGTGTATTCTTATGTTATGTTTTGGGGCACTTTTTGGGTACCAGCTTTGATTTAAAAGTTTAATCCCCTCTTGGCCTGTTTAGTAGTAAAGTTAAATACGGTGGTCTTTTAACTCATAGATACCCGGCTTCTATAGAGGGGGCAGCATTCGTATTAGGTGCCAGAGTTGCTTATGTTGGATTAAACTCGATTACCTGAACCAAAAGCTAATTGATTTCATTGATTCGGGAAATCTGTAAAATAAAAAATAAGAAAGATGGTGAATTAATTGGAGTATGAAGAAGTAGAAGTAACACCTGACGGTAAAGATCTATTAAACTTGCTTTTCGATAAATATAAGTTCTCTTCAAAGTCATTAAGTAAAATTACTGGCGTTCCTGAAGATACTATAACGAAGTATGCAAAAAGGCATTATAGATGATAGTTCTATCCCTAGAGAACTATATTCCAGAATTACCTTACTTACTTTATCCATGGAAGCGGAAGATGAAGACGGGAGAGTTAGAGGGGTTATCACAAGCTTAATGGCGTATGACGATATAAGCGTCGAAACATTAGCTGCATATGCTAATGTTGAACCATCAGAAATAACAAGCTTCCTTGACGATTATAACTCAATTCCCCTAGAAACACGTTACAAGATTGGTGTTACTGTTCTTTTCCTTCACTTTTTATGCAAGTAATTCTAAATCTTCATATGTCTTCTTTCATCGAGTGGTTATCCTTATAACTACTCAATTTTTTTCTAATTCCATACTTATGCTCCTAAATAAATAACAACCTACGCTTATTACACCTATTATTTTCCTTTCATAGATATTTTTTGAAATATTTTACTTATTAGCCTTTCGAACTGCTCATTGTTTGGTCGCATGTAGTAATGAGAAAAACGAATTCATATAACTATGCTGACTGAATTACGTTATTAAGGCTAATAGAATTAGGCAAGGCGAATGTATTTTCTCTATCTATGGTATAAATGGTAGTGAAATAATGCGAGGACATGTAGGGCTTGAAAAAAATGCAATTACTACAAATTGGCATTATCACCTTAAATATGGTAATTTTAAATATTATCACGAGCAAACTCTTTTGAACCATAATACTTTACCAGCATGGGGGTCTCCAGCTAAGTGAATGAACGTAAAGAAGTTTTTATTTTAAGTTATGGTTGTGATTTAGACCATAACAATATAGCTTTCTTAGTAAAAGAACGCTTGATGCCATTTTCTGATTGGTACAGCAGGAAATCACCTAAGGAAACAGATATATGCGTCCGATATGAAGCTTTTGATATTAATCTAACTAAGCACAAACAACTATATTATGCATATTCATTTTATATTAACAAAACAAGATTAGAGGCTTTTATGCATTCGCTATCTAAACTTAAAGGAAATCATGTTTATTTAAATCCACGTGTTAGAGGACATATTGAAGCAACTATAGATAGTTTAGACTATACCGGCCGTGTATATGAGAATTTAGAGGATGGGGAAGATCTGATTTTCGTTGACGAAGAATCCATAAATAATATTAAGTTAAGAGAGAGGTTGCTATCTTTACCAAGTGAGTTACAGGTTCTAAAAATACCCAAAAATAAAAGTTTCGAAGAGAGAAATTTATTATTTGCTAATTGGATAATAGGGATTACTCCCGAAATAAAGAAAGAATAGCATTAATTCTTTCCTTTTATATCAATTTGATTTCAAAGTCATTTCTAGACCATTATTACCGACAAAAAGAGATAGAGGACTTAAACGAAGTAAAACAATGAATTGATGCGCGTGAGAAAGAGTAACAAGGTGAATAAATACAAAAAGTCCGCTATAAATTAAGGTAACGGGCTTCAACTTTACTTAATTAATTGTACCACTGATTGTCACATAGCCTAGTTTGCCAGCGTTGATGATTTTAGTAGCAGCAGCTACTGCAGCATAAAGGGATGTATATTTACCACTGACGAAGCGCCAGCCGTTTTCGATGTTATTAGACTACAGAGGCTCAGCATATAACAAGTAACCTTGCTGCAGCAATTCATTCGTCGCTTTTAGCATCGCTTCCTCTGTGGCATAACGGCCAAATTGAATACGAAAAACTTTAGCCCCCTCTACTATCTTATAACCGATAGAATCAGACGATACCGATTCGCCTCCTCCTTCGAGAATCTGCTTAATACGTAGCACCTGTCGTAGCACATGGTTTTTCTCGAATTCTTTTCCGTTTACGGCTCCGGCATCATGACCTCCATGTCCAGCGTCCAGATATACTGTGCCGTTTGGTTTGCCAATTGATTTAAGAGCTGCTCGGATAGCCGATGCATATGTTTGAGCTGACTCTTCAATGAATTGTGGATTTGTCTGTAACTTTAAATCCTCACTATTAGAGATAAATAAATGTTCCACTAAAATGGCCGGCATTGTCGTCTGGCGAAGCACCTGATAACTGGCTGTTTTCATTCCCCGGTTCCGAATGCCTTTATTCTGTAGAAATTGAGCAACTACATTGTGAAAAGCTTTACGTGCTGCCACCATCGCTGCTGCAGTAGTACCTGATGTGTAATCTTCATAACCTGTGGCCGTTTTATTAGTAGCACTGTTTTCATGAATTGAAATAAATAAATCAACCTTTGCCCTGTTTGCAATGTTAGCACGTTCTGAAAGCGTCAAATACGTATCTGCGGATTGCATAAGAATTACTTTTACCATTTTAACTCACTCCTTTGTGATTTTTGTTAAATCAAATAAGCCACATGCTGATAACCCCGCTACAGCCCCTGCAATGACCATCGTGTAATAGTCATAAGGACTGACAATTACAGCAACAAAAATACCGACTACAATGGATGTAATCGGCAAATAGCGTGTTGGTAAATTTGTTGTACGTTTGACTACCTCACTGGCTGCTGCTACAAAAACGGCAATCGATGCAGCAATGACTAATAAAAATGTTAAATCCATAATGGATCCCCCCTATTTTGAAATAAAGTACTCAATGATCATGTAGATAATTCCACCTGAAGCACCCAGAACACTAAACGCACCACACACCTTAAAGACAACGTGGGCTATGGTGTTCCACTTCAACATTTTAAATTCATGTTGCTAAGCGGAACGATTACTTTGGTAACCCATTGCATTTTCCGTCAACGTAAACAATTTTTCCATTTGCGCATTTAACACGTTACGGGTCTCCCTGTTATCCTTCAGCACAGTATTTTCCAGCTCTGTATTTTGGTTCTTTAATTCTGTAAAACATTTCCATTTTCTCCTGATGGTCCCTATCGTTCTTTTCAAGGATTGTAATACGCTCTTCGTGATTCTTAACTGTATCAAACATAGATGCACTCCCTTCCGTTTGTGGCATCTCCATCCCCTCCCTAATTCACTGCAATATAAAAGCCCTCCACAGATGGTTGTGGAAGGCATATTGTTATTGGTAAAAGCGTTACATCAGCTACTTATAATTAATTATTGAGAATATCCAATTAACCATTTGAATGCTTGTTCATAATTATCAAAAAAACCAACAGACTCTTTTGTGTTGGATTCCTTTAAATAGTTCAATATCTCTCCTTCTTCAAGAAGAAATGCGATTGCTTTGCTGTGCTTTAGTATGGATTCATTAAAAAATTTATCTTTCCATTCTTTCTGAACAGAAAAATGGTCAGGAATATATCCTTTTCTATCTACCAACAATCTAAATTGTCGGTCTTCTGAAATGAATTGTTGACAGACTAGCTCAAAACCATTAAACCAATCATTAACGTCCTCTACTTTTATCTTACCTATCAGATGGGTAACTATTAAATCTCCTACAACTTCTGTGTGGACATTCTTTTCAGTCAACGCGGAATCATCCCCTTTAGTTTCTATTATGGATAAAAACCCTCTAAAATCAATACCTAGCTTCTAACTGTATCACTTATTTCCCCCTCACCATACAGTAATCCATTTCTAATTCAACAATAAAAATCATGCTAGCTTATGCTGCATTTTAGAAATCTTGCTTCGTAATTTCCTTATACTGCTCAGGTGTAATCTCACCAAACAGATTACTCTCAGTCACAACTGCTAGCCGTAAACCACCTCAAATTAAAAGCCATTTTCCAGAAATTCATGAGGAAGCACTTCCTTTCAACTGGATAATTTCGATTTTCATTCGGGCTAACTCAGCACCGAGTCTGTTTATAATCACATTTTTTTTATGTTAGAGAGCTTTTCTTGAGCAAGTTGCATATAAAGCGAAGTGGAAACTAACTTCTGAAAGAAACCATAACTATGTAATGAAAAGCTATGTATTGAATGCAATTGGTTATCACAAAATTAAAAATGTAACCAATTTAGTTATTCAACGAGAGCTATTCGATCCTCTTATTAAAGTGGGATTTAATTATGGTCATGTCATTGTTACTTACGCTGGCGACCCTATAGGTGAACGATATTTAAAAAGGATTATTGACTTAATCTGTGAACGTGAGAATATCCTCCACTTCACTCCCCATTATTTAAGACATACATTTGTCTCAATCCAATTATCTAATAATGTCCCTATTACAACTGTTGCGGCATTGGTTGGAGACACACCTGAAACAATATATAAAATCTATGCTCATTCTTTTGAAAAAGATGAAATTCAAGCATCTAATATCATGGATGAAATTATCTCCTTAAATCCTTTTAATGAAATCAAAAAGTGAGCGAATTTGGGGCACTTTTTAGGGCACCCTAATTTATGCAACGAAATTTAATGCAATTCGCAAAATGTTTACAGCAAATTAAATTCCATCTAAATGTTGATATAACAACGTTTAGAGCAACAAAAAACACCTGCAATATATACAGGTGTTCGAGATTTTTTAGGATAACCACTTTGGAGGTGTATTCTTGCTCCAATAGATTTCACCAAGGTCATAATGCTTAGCAAACTGGTCTTCAAATGTATGATAGTGGAAGTTGTAATAGTAGCCCTCGTCCAGGCGGTTTTCTGTCCGCACGTGGAAACGGATAACATCTTCCTTCGTTTGTGTATTTTTAATGTGGAAAATCTTTTCTGAATAATTGCCGCTCGGTCTTTCCGTAATTGTCAGTGAGCGCATTGTATCTTGATCAAGGCGTGCTAATGTGAAATCAATCGCTTCCTCCATTTTTGGGAAAATACGTGTTTCAAAATCATCACCAATTACCGGCGCGATGCGTGTGCCAAACTTTATGTATGCCTGTTCTTTAGCAACCGTCTTCATTGTTTGCACAAGCCGGTATGGGTCTTCCGCTTTATCCTGCTGATCGTCTATAGGCAGCTGATCAAGTTGGATGGCTGATGTAATATCATTAACAGTTGGATTATGAGAGCGGAGTTCCTTACCTTCTTCAAGGTGATGCCAAATCTCATGATTCGGCGCGATGATTCCTAATGTTAGGACTGCGACTGAGATCATGAGTCCTTTTTGTAACCATTTCTTCATAAATTTCACCGTCCGTTTATGTACATATTTCCAAGTTCATTCTATACTTAATTATACGAATGATAACTGAAAAGGTTTCATCTTTTTCTTATTCATTGTACAATACTTATGGACTTATATGTTTTTTTATTCAAGGGAGGTTTTTCTAAATGAGCGGAACATTCGCGATCAGTTTAGGCCTATTCTTAATGTTGGCTTACCTAACTTCATTATGCTTCACAGATTAATCTCAAAAATCACCCAGATATCTCTCGGGTGATTTTTTCATCGCGATTTTCAGCAATATTTCCCTAGAATTGGACAAGGGGCACCCTCGATTCCGAGAGTACCCCTTTAGTATTTAATAGATAGCCTGTTAGTATAAATGTCATGTCTCAACCCGATCATCCGGGGAATTTTATTTATGTCGGGAGTCAATCCTCCCTGTGTTTAACCGCGGTAAAATTCAACTAATACTTTCTACAACTTAAGCAACGCAATCCCAACCTTCTACTGCGTCCTTGCTGCCCTTAAGCTAGCGCCAGTGTGAATAAGCTTCAACAAAAGCAACTAGTTAGAATGCCAATTTATATAACGAGCCATCTAAAATAGCACCTAGATAGTATAACACATTACCAATGTTTTGTAAAATCAAATAGAATCATACATTGGTAAATAGTTTACTCTTTATCAATATAGCCATAGTGAAACTTGGATGTCGGCCGGATATCCCGCTGGAAGCCGAATTTATCAAACCATTCGGATCTGAAATGCGCTTTCAGGACAACCCGGCGTTTTGCTACACGGACTGCTTCCTCCACCCACTCTTTTGTTAACGCCAGATGCTCTCCTGCCTCACGGAGTGCCTCAAAGTTATTTGACTCTTCAATGGTTTCCTCAAACATGGGATCCATATAGACGACATCAAAGGAATGATCCGGTAAAGCTTTTAAATAAGTGACAGCTTCGCTGCATATAACCTTGATATGCCTCATGCATGCAGTAAGCGGGAGCTCTGTAGTATCGTACGTCTGCATGCCTTTTTCTACAATAAAGGCGACATTTGGATTTGCTTCAACTCCAACAACTTTTCCTGACTGCCCAGCTACAAACGCCGCAACGAGACTATCCGAACCAATCCCAAGCGTGCAGTCTAAAAACGAATCTCCTTGCGTCAATTCACATACTGCAACCATCGGGTCTATTTCTCCGCGATCCAGCCGCTTTAAACGGAATGCTGCAGAATTAGGATGAAAAAAGAAAGGCGCCGGAGCACCTTTCGGATAATATTCATATCGATCTTTGCCTGCTACAATCACATGAGCGTCATATTCCTTACCCATTTTCGCAACAGAACGTTTTTTGCGAGGCACGAAGTCGAGGTCTAGAGCTTCACAGGCCTCTTCTGCAAGCCGCTCAGACATTTCATCCGGTCTACCCCCAGTCGTAACAACTGTTATTCTGCGCATACTTGCTTTAATACATCAGCAATATGGTCGCGGATTTGTTCCATCGGGAAACCTTCGATGTTTTCGCGGGGAATGAAGTACGCTAACTCCCCACCCTTTAAAATAGCCATTGAAGGTGAACTTGGCGGCACATCTTCAAAGAAAGCACGCATTGTCGCTGTTGCATCTGGGTCCTGTCCTGCAAATACCGTTACTAAATTATCCGGTTTCACCATTTCAATTGCTTCACGAGCAGCCGGACGAGCGAGTCCTGCGGCACATCCACATACCGAATTGATGACAACTAGGGAAACCCCTTGTGCCGTCGCCATAAATTCATTTACTTCATCTGCAGTCGTTAGTTCTGTAAAGCCTGCCTCCGTTAGTTCTGTACGCATAGGCATCGTCACTTGACGCAT
>JAPSKP010000146.1 GCA_031181585.1 Lysinibacillus sp. | reverse complement strand
CATTCGCACGATTGATAAGATGAATTGTTATTTTTCTGATATCGAACAAACCAATATGATTGATTATCCATTTTCAAGGCATCACGACGATGAGTATTTTGAAATCTGTTATTTTAATTTGAAGGAAAAATTTCTTCGGGGACAGAAAGATTTTGATAGAGAACGTTTTGAACGGCTGGAGAACCGTTACAAGGCTATTCAAGCGAAAAAAGACGTGGTATGATGAACCTTTAGGATAGAAACGCGTCGATATTATGAATATACTGTTTTGGAGTTGATTTAATTTGTTGGATGCAATCATTATGCCGATGATTGAGTTTTTTAAAGGATTGGGCTATTTCGGTGTTCTCCTTGCCCTCTGTTTTGAATTTATCCCTGCTGAGGTAGTACTGCCACTTGCCGGCTACTGGATTTCTCAAGGAGATTACAATTATTATCTTATGGTGCTTGCCGGGACAATCGGTGGAACAATTGGTCCGCTTACACTGTACGCACTTGGACGCTATGGTGGACGACCCCTTGCAGTTAAATACGGTAAGTACTTTTTAGTAAATGAAAAGCAGCTGAATGCAGCAGACGTATTCTTTGCTAAATACGGAGCAGGTGTCGCATTCTTTGCACGCTTCATGCCTGTTGTACGCACAGCCATCTCTATTCCTTGCGGGATGATGAAGATGTCAGTTTGGAAATTTTCTATGTATACATTTGCTGCGATGCTGCCAATTACGGCACTTTATGTATATCTTGGTATTAAACTCGGTGAGAACTGGGAACAGGCAGGAGCTCTTTTCAAAGATTACCTGCAGCCATTCGTCATCATTGTTGTCATTCTAGCAGTGGTTTATGGTGTCTATAAATACCGTCAAAAGCTGCTGGAACGCAAACTGCATTTAAAAGATAAATAATAGAAGGCGCTGCTAGAGCATTCCAGCAGCGCTTTTTATATATAATTTTTTGTCTCTCCGCAACATGTCAGTTCTTCATTCAGCCATTTCCTTAACAATCTTCCCCAGCTTCTCCATTATTCTCGATAATGCCAAAAGAGAACCTGCTGTATCATTCCTTTCAATATCTAGGGAATGATTGGCTCCGTGTATGACTTCTATCTGTAGATTCGTTTTACTCAAGCGTTCTACTTGCTCTTTCTTATAATGAATATCTTTATCTCCGATGATGAGCAGCCCCTTATGTGTACTATTCAAAACAGCATCGGCCAGTGTGCCAGAATTCAATAAAGGAGTAAGTAATATCATAGTAGATGCTGCAAACTCTTCTCTCTTCATCAAACTATGTGTCATCGGAATAGTCCCAAGTGACTTTCCTAGAAAAATCTTTTTCTTATATTGGCCTTCTCCAAGCACCGCTTCGATCACCGGATAAATATCCTCCATCATGGTAGTTGAGATGTCTTCTAGCGGCCTTTTTAGCACAGATTGGTCATACGTATAGTGGATATGGACAACATCCATATTGTGATGGAGCATAGTCATCGTAGCATAGTAGAATAGCGGTTTATCATACGTATATCCTGTACCTGACAACATAAAGCATATATTGTTACTGCCTGTTTCAATATGAGTATAATAAATTTCTCCATTATTTCTTCTTATGGCCTTTTTATTTACTTTCATTCGGTTCCCCTCCTTGTATCGTTTAATTTTACCATAAACAGGTAATGGTATTTCTTTGATTCTTTTCATAAAAAATGCGCAAAAATCGTAATCTTCACGCACTTCTCAACTATTTTACGCCCGCAAAATGATGTCTATCTGCTGTAACAAATCTTTGGCAGAACCTTCTACTATCAAATCAAAGTCCTGTTCAAAACCTTCTACTTCCCGATTAATATAAACGAGCTTGCCGCTTGTCATACGAGGGAGTTGGTTAACAGGGTATACTTGGAGGCTCGTGCCGATCACAAGGACAAGATCAGCCTTCTGAATCGCCTCTAATGCTTGATTCCAAGCTTCTTCAGGCAGTACCTCTCCAAATAGCACGATGCCTGGCCGCAGCTTACCGCCACATTGGCTGCATGGCCGCTTTTCGCAGAAGTCCTCTTCTCCTGCTGCTGCCCCACACTTTTGGCAGCGGACAGCATGGATACTGCCATGAAGCTCATCTACCGCTTCATTTCCCGCCTGCCGGTGAAAACCATCTACATTTTGTGTTGCTACTCGCTCAATGAGACCTCTTCTTTCCCAATCCGCTAAAGTATAATGCCCTGCATGAGGCTTGCATCCCTTCAACGCTTCAAGACGCACACAGTAAAAGGCATGAAATAGATCATAATTCTGCTCTAGTGCCTGTGTATTCGCTACTGTTGCCGGATCAATATTGCGCCACCAACCGTCCTTAGAACGGAAATCCGGTACTCCGCTTTCGGTCGACATACCCGCTCCTGTCAAAACAACAGCCCTTTTTGATTGTTTTAGCCATTGTGCCAGCTGTTGAATCTTCTCCATGTAACCACCTCCATTTTCTTTATTATAAATAACAAAAAAGACAGGGTCATGCTTTCGCACACCCTGCCGGATTATTATATAGGCGATGCCTTTTCAAGCAGCCCCAGTGTAAGAGGTACGCCCTCCATTTTGAATGGCTTACCGATTAGCTATATTTCTTCGCTTCCTCAACTAATTGCTCGATTATGCTTACGATCACACCATTTTGTTTAATAAGACCTGCTACAAATAAATTACGGTAGATGAATTGATTTTCCAACCCGTCTTCTATAAGTGCCTGAATCTTTTTCTTGTTGTCTCGTCCCTGCTGGCGGACATCTGAAAGCAGTGCGATGATTGGCCGGTTAAAGGTTGAGAAGACACCAATTTCTGCGGCTACTCCCGAATCGATTTCCACTCCGTCCACTACGGCAATCAGCACATCACTTTCCTGTAGATACGCCAAATCCGCAGCGGCAATTGCCAGACTGTCAGCATAAGCTGATTTATCGTTTATGGCGTCATTTTCCTGTGGCACGTATAGGGGAATACCATCAATAGCCTCACGCAGTGCTTTGGCAATCTGTTCATTTACATAACGGTCGCCAATAGAAAATAGACCATTTGCTAAATATGCTTTCATCCTTCTCTCATTACTAGATTCTACTACCCATCATACAATAAGTTTTTACTGGCAGCCTAGGGCAATTTATAGGAGGGTCATTTAAATATTATTTAATGGTGCGGTTTTCTTGCCAACTATTGGGTTATTTGATTTTCGACATACGAACCATGCCAACAATGATCACGAGAAATGAAAGAATGATAAAGATCGCCAGTCCAATAATATTCAGCTGGTCACTGCCATTCAGGGTACCGCTTACTATATGAAAGGTAATATGAGCAAACATAATAGCTGTACTATTTAAAATTATTTTAATGTTTTCTACATAAAGCAGCGGCGCATTTTCTATGGAATTTTCCACTTTCATAAAAGATTCTATATGTTCATTTCGGAAACTATCTATTTAGTGAATTCATTAACCCGAAGTAGTATTCTGCTTTATGAGTAGTATTGAGGTTATACCATGCTTGTAATGTTTCCGGTGTAAACACATCTAAAACTCCCAGTACTTCCTTCGCAAATTCAATAGGTGCTGTTCCCGATGCTGTAACCAAATTTGCATCAGACACTGCTGGTACGTTCACATAATGACTCCCCCCTTTATAATTGGGACAAACCATCTTCAAATACTCTAGGTTATTACTCGTATGCATTCTTGAATCCAGGTATCCATTAGTCGCCAGTCCTATAGCGGCACCGCAAATTGCTGCGACAATGGTGCCAAGTTCTAAAGCTTCATCGATTTTTTTCAAGAGAGGTTGATGAACGTCTTCTCCCCAAGTGGCCCCTCCGGGCAAGATGATAAGATCCTTCCCTTCAAAAGTAAACTCCTCAAGGGAAATATCCGGCATTACCTTTAGTCCTCCCATTGTGGTAATTATTTCTTTTGCAGTCCCGACTGTGACTATTTCCAACGGTACTGCATTCTTTTTGAAATACCGCCCTGAGTTTAATTCAGCAATCAGATATCCATATTCCCAGTCTGACATTGTATCAAATACATACAAATAAGCTTTTTTTGTTTGCATCTCATTTCACTCCTATCTTAATTGATATAGCCTATTATAAAAAAACTACCCTGACAGCTAGCGTCAAGGTAGTCATTATTCTTGATGAACTTTTAATAATTCCAACAGAACTTCAATAATTTTTTTCTTAAGGCTTGCCGGCTCAATGATCTGAATGGATTTAGCGTAAGGTAAAAGTAAATGAGGTACATACGTATGTGTTATATCTTTTTCTAGAAGAAACACAGCTTGATCAGCCGATTTTTCATGTAAATAATTCCCTAAAAACCAATGCTGACAAATATCATTTATTGTGCTTGTGTCTCCAATAATAACCAAAGAAACAATCTCTTTCTCATCTTTTATAGTCGGAAGGAGATTTTTTAAAAAGGAATCCGACGCCAAAAAATCATTCGGACAATCAAACTTATTTTCGGTTACTAATAGATCTTCGATACGATCTGCTCTAAAACTGCGAATACCCTCTCTAAAATGACAAAATCCAATGATGTACCACTTATTATTCCAAAAAATAATCTTATACGGATCAACCAATCTATATGTCGATTGATTTTTACCGTTTTTATAGTATTGAATTTTTATAGAGAATCGGCTTGCTACTGCCCGCTCCACTTCCTGCAAAATGGGCTCCAAGGGAATGGAATTCACCCTACTTATTACTTCAAGACTGGTTGTATACTGATTTACCTTTGCTTCCTGCTCTTGGTTTGAATACTTACCTAACTTTGAAATAGCTCTCTTTAGTACTTCTCCCCCATAGTAACCGGCTTCTTCTGCAAATACAGCGGCGTGAAAAAGTGATGCTTGCTCTTTGGCATCAAAGAAAAGGGGTGCTTCGAAAAATTCCTTTAATAAAGTATATCCGCCGTTATGTCCCGGGTAGGAGATGATAGGTACACCACTTGTCGAAAGTGTATCAATATAACGGTATACCGTTCTTATATTTATCTCCAGTTTTTCTGATATTTGTTTTGCGGTAATTTTTTCACTAGTGCTCAGCATTCTTAAAATTGCTAGTATATTATCCAATTTAGGCATATTGAACGGCCTCAGTATAAAATTTTTTATTTATCTTATTACTTCCCTTTATTAAACTAGCTTCTACTATATCAATCATGTAAATTTCACATATTCCCCTCGGATTATACTATTAGTCTCATTATAGTTAATACAGCTCTTTGTTCCAAGATGGTAAATTTAAAAACCCTATTAAGGAGGTATTTCTTATAT
>JAPSKP010000145.1 GCA_031181585.1 Lysinibacillus sp. | reverse complement strand
GTCCCGGCTACCCCGGCCAAACCGCCTGTAAATCCGCTGAACAAGAGCATGGTGTGCAGTCTGGACGTCCATAGTTTTGCACTTGCTGCTGGAATAATTAGCATGGCAGACATCAGGATCACGCCTACAGCCTGTATCCCTGTCACAATCGTCATAACAATGAGAGCGGTCAGTCCTGCTCTTAAAAATTCAATAGGCAACCCGATCCCTTTTGCATATAAAGGGTCAAAAATTATAAGTTTCCACTCTTTATAGAATAGAAGACTTACAACGATAATAATTCCAGCGCTGATCAATAACCAGTTTAAATCCGACTTTGTCATCGTTGCAGCCTTCCCGAAAATAAAGTCGTTCAGCCCGCTTTGATTGCCAAGCGGACTCCTGTTCACAATGGTTAGTAAAACAATCCCTACACCAAAGAAGACTGCGAGGACAAGTCCAATCGCGGCATCTGCTTTCAGCTTCGAGTACGCAACAATCCACTGAATGCAATACACAGAGAGAGCGGAGGTAATAGCTGCCCCAATCATGAGAACGGGCAGCTCCTTTTGACCTGTCAGTAAAAAAGCAAGCGCAATCCCCGGGAGTGCAGCATGCGCAGCTGCATCTCCTACAAGGCTTTGTTTTTGGAGGAAGGAGAAGGTTCCGGTAATCCCAGCAGCAATCCCTAATAGCATCGTACCGGTCAGTACCCAAAGCAAATTTCCAGATAACATAGTTTCCCTCCTAAAATGTCTCCATCACGAAAAGGTGTCCGCCATATGTTTGCTGCACCTTTTCGGGTGTAAAGACTTCTTCTGTCTTTCCAGCCGCTAAAATAGAACGATTTAATAGAATCGTATAATCGAAATATTCCTTTACCGTTTGAAGATCGTGATGAACAACAAAAATGCTTTTTCCTTGTTCTTTTAAGTCTTTCAGGATATCAATCATTGTTTTTTCTGTCGCTGCGTCAACACCGGCAAATGGTTCATCAAGGAAATAAACTTGTGCATTTTGAGCTAAAGCCCGAGCTAAAAACACACGCTGCTGCTGTCCACCTGAAAGCTGGCCGATCGAGCGGTTTGCAAAGTTCTGCATACCTACACTTTCCAGCGCCTGTACAGCTGCTTCTTTGTCCTGTTTTGTTGGCCGCCTGAATAATCCTCTCTGGCCGTATCTCCCCATTAGTACGACATCAAATGCTGTTGTAGGGAAATCCCAGTCCACTGCGTTTCGTTGCGGAACATAGCCTACTGTAAGACTTTTTGGGTTAAATGGTTTCCCAAGAATCTCTACGCTCCCTGACTTATTGTGAAGCTGGTTTAATATCGCTTTTAGAAAGGTAGATTTCCCTGCCCCATTTGGACCAATAATCGCTGTTAAATGTCCTGAAGGCACCGAAATAGTTACATTTTCCAGGACAACCTTTTTGTCATATGCAACTGATAAATTATGAACCGTTAAAGCTTCCATTTTCTTCACCTACTTCAACGCATCGACAATTGTGTCGACATTATGTTTATACATACCGGTATAGGTTCCTTCGTCTGTTCCTTCAGCACCCATTGCATCCGAGAACAGCTCACCGCCGATTGTGATGTTATGGCCTTTTTCCTTTGCCCCTTCAATTACCGCCTTCATTGCTTTATCTGACACACTGGATTCCACAAAAATGGCCTTTATATGATGGCCCGATAAGAAGTTAACCATATTCTGAACATCTTTTACACCGTATTCAGAGTCTGTACTCAGTCCTTGAAGACCTCTTACATCAAACCCTTGGCTCTTTCCAAAATAATTGAAGGCATCATGTGCTGTTACAAGGATACGCTGACTTTCCGGTATTTCCTGAATGCGTGCATTGACATATGCACTCAAATCATCAAGCTCCGCCAAATAAGCAGCCTTGTTTTTCTCAAAGTCGTCCTTGAAGTCTGGATATTCCTCGGCGAGTGTTTGACCAACTGACTCTACAACGTCCTTCCATAATGTGATATCGAACCAGATATGTGGATCATGTAAGTCGGGATTATTTTCGTCTGCCAGCAGCATTTCTTCATCCAACGTTTCACCAACAGCAAGCACTGTCTTTTCTTCTGCCATTTGAGTGAAAATGTCTTGCATCTGCCCTTCAAGGTGAAGTCCGTTGTAAAAAATAACTTCTGCTTCATCCAGTTTTGTAACATCACTTTGGGTTGCTTTATATAGATGTGGATCTACCCCGGGACCCATTAACGTTGTGACATCTAAATGTTCACCACCAATTGCCTTTACTACATCTGCAATCTGACCGGTCGTTGCTACTACATCGCCTTCTTTTTCTTTTCCGCTTTCCTCATCTCCACATGCAGCAAGCACTAATGATAATCCCAATACAGTAATCAATTGTTTCATCATTTACTAAACTCCTTTTATAAGTTTAAAAGAAACATATTGATCCATCCTTACCTTGCTCCGTTTCAAATGAGGAACAGTTAGGCAATTGGAAAACAACAGATTGATCATACGAATCAGTTGTTTCTTATACAACAATAAGTTTCCTCAAGGAAAAATATATGCTAATTCGAAAGATAATGCAACCAATTTACACAAAAAAGTTTCCTCAATAAAAAAAACGCCCCGTTATGGGACGTCCTGCCATTTATAAATTTATATAATTTTTTGAAAGAGTTTGTTGGATGGTCCCTCTTCTACTACCTTCTACTACTTGAAAGATAAAATAAAAAAGCGAATAGCTAAATGGATCATTTTACTTTACATAATAATATTATTAAATGGATTCTTTTGCATAACTTCCCGAATTTGTTCATCCTCAATATGTGTATATATTTGAGTTGTTGCCACACTAGAGTGGCCAAGAATATGCTGGAGACTCCGTATGTCTGCACCTGCTTTATACATCATCGTCGCGGAAGTGTGGCGCAGCTTGTGAGGAGTTAATTGCTCTTTTTGTAGAGAAGACCGATTGATCTGCTTGACGATTTTAGCTACAGTCTGTCTTGTAAAGCGCGTTCCCTTCTGCGAAACAAACAATGGTTCATCCCCTTCTCCCGTATAAGATCTCCTTTCCGGTAAATATTGTTCAAGTGCCGCTAAACAGGCGTCATTCAAGTAAACCGTACGTTCCTTATTGCCTTTCCCAATTACTGTAGCTTTTCGTCCTTGAATAGAATGGAGATGTAGAGCACAGAGTTCGGACACTCGTATACCGAGATTCAAAAAGAACATAATTATACAGTAATCTCGCTTACTGTATGTTCTTGCATTAATGGAAGTGACGAAGACCTGCGCTTCCTCCATATTCAGATAAACCGGCTTGCGTTTCCCGATTTTTGGTGTTTCCAATTCTTCCGCGATATTGTACTCAATCAGACGCCGCTTTCCTTTCAAGTATTTGAAAAACGAACGTAGTGTTGCTACTTTTCTCGCCCTTGCTGCGGCTGAATTCTTTCGCTGTACTTCGCAGTACTCAAGGAATAAGTATAAATCCTCCAGTGTAAGTTCCTTAATCCACTCGATTGTTATATCAGAAATATCGATTGTATGTATTTCACTGATCGGAATATCATCCTGCACCGCTTTAAGAAAACGGAATGTTAGAACAAGGTCGTATTCATATTCTTTTCGTGTACGCTGAGATTTTCCCCGAATCGTCGTTAAATAGATACAAAAATCTTTAAGTATTTTTGGTAGTTTGACTTGTGCCATATGCTCACCTCTATCTTATATTTTATCACAAATAAAGTTCCCAAATATGTATTTGGGAACTTTATTGCTATTTTTCATGAAAAAACGGCATTTTTACGCTTCGTATAGAACGTTTGTTCCGTATTCTGAGAATCGCATTCAGAAGCATTGAAATATCATTTTACATACCTAGCCCCATCTCGATTCGTCTCAGCGCTATTACAAGAAATCGATTTACCGGGATCTATCTTAGTGAAATTCAATATGTTTTTTCTTTGTAAACTTGCATATAAATGAAAAAGAGTCAGCATTCTATTATGCTGCTCTATCGAAAGCCCTTTTTGAAAATGGTGTGGTCATCTGCCTAGATGCACAAAATATATTTTTATACATAAGGTATTAAGAAGTTATATGGAAAGAAGGTATGAAGACATGTATAATAATCCGTTCGAGGATTTTGGTTCTTCCAATAGGTTGTTTCCTCAAACACCTGGCGGACAGTTCTTCCCGCCAGGGAGTCCTTTTCCACCAGGTGTTCCGCCACAACCCGGCGGGGGATTTGGTCCGCCTTTCGGGCCTCCTGGGCAAAACCAGCCGCCAGGACCACCGCCCGGTTTTGTCCCAACATTCCCCACTGCCCAAGCTTATGCTGGGGGAATGAATCGTTGTTTGTTCCGTAATACGTATGTATGGTTAAGAAATGGAAGGTCTTTCTGGTTCTATCCAATTTCGATGACACGGGATACTATCATAGGATTCCGCTGGAGTAATCGAAGAGGCTGGGTTTTCAGCTCCATTCGACGTAGTAATATCCTCACTTTTACATGCTTCTTCTTCTAGTAGCACTAAGCAGGAACAGTAGATTTGTTCATTCATTAAGCTTAGGTCCTCTCCTTTTTGGACCTGAGCTTTTTTGCGCAATTCACCGCACCTTAACATACGATGAGGTAAAAGAATTAGAGGTGACATATGATTCATAATGTGATGCCTGGTGAAACGTTGTCCCAAATTGCGAGGGATTTCCGGATACCTTATCAAAATTTACTCTCTGCTAACCCGTCCATTGTTAATCCGGATATACTGTATGTTGGCCAACCTATTCAAATTCCGGGTTATCCGGATCCTAATACGCTGCCATACAGGATAGACATCTCTCTCAAAAAAAGGACGCTTCAGCTTTATAGAGACGGCGTTCTTCAAAAAACGTATCCCATTGCTGTTGGAAGAATGCTGCATGGCACACCTGTTGGCAACTATATTATCCTCAATAAAGCACCGAACCCAGGAGGACCTTTTGGAACAATGTGGATGAGTTTATCAAAGGAGCATTACGGCATTCACGGAACAAATGACCCAAGCTCAATCGGCAAAGCTGTTTCACGGGGCTGTATCCGAATGCAAAATCGGGATGTTGAAGAATTAGCACGCATTGTTCCTATCGGGACTGCGGTTGATATACATTTGTAGTATGTTTTGTGATATTAGAAGGGTTACGGTTTGAATTACAGCTTTGATTAACGGAAAGCAACACAGCAGAAAAGCCCTAGAATGTTCTAGGGCTTTTCGTGGAAAGAATATAGTTTTAGTTATTTGATAAAAGTGTGAGCTTACTTACATATTCTTTGGCGCCTTTATGCCAAGAATTCGTAAGGACTCTTCCAAAACTGTGGCTACACAATAACTGAAG
>JAPSKP010000046.1:21847-25339 GCA_031181585.1 Lysinibacillus sp. | reverse complement strand
TTCACCGTAACCATTGTGACATCATAGCCATTGGCGTTCAGTTTTTTATTCTCTACCTCTACGCTTTGTACAGCCTTGTTTGCATTCGGAGTATTCGGGGAAACATCGCTCGTATTTTGCCCAGGCTTTTCTAGGTCGACAGATGTTCCTTCAGAAGCGACAAAATGCAGCGGCAATGTAATTTTCCCATTATCTTTGCCCGTAGCAGCTGAACGAAGTCCCTCTACAGCAAACTTTCCATTCTGCGCGATTCGATATAGAAATACCGCAAGATCTCCGCGATTAATATTTTTGTCCGGCGCAAAGCCTTCATATGTTTTTTTTCCGGAAGTTCCTTTTGTAATTTCCTGTGTATATAAATATTGAACTGCGTGTACTTTTGATAAATCTAATCCACGCATCGCCGCATATATAACGGCGAAATCTCCGCGTTTGGCTAAGCGGCTACGCTTCGCTTTATTTGCGGCACCTTCCAGAGGAATGTTTATATCTCCATAATATAAATACGCCATATCACTCGTCGTAGAATGTTTATAATTGGCATCTAATTTTGCAAATGCCAGTAACATTTCCGACTCAGATACATTACCATTCAAATCAAACTTCTTCCCTGTATAAAGCGACATTAACCCATTGTCTACAGCCCAGTTAATGGCTTGATATTTGGCATTAGACGTCGGTACATCCGAAATAGCCGCTGCTTCGACTTCCGTCATATATGGCAACCATGTGGACAGGAGAAGGATGAAGCTAAAAAATAGTACAATTGTCTTCTTCATGGCTAGTCCCCCCTCTTAGTAATCAAAGAATAAAATATCATCTCGATAATTTTGTTTTAAATCGTTCTCTAAATATAGTAGGAAACGCTCTAAAATAGCAGCCGCCTGAGCGCGTGTCAATGTACCGGCTGGATTAAAGTTTCCTTGTGACCCACTCATTAGGCCTAGCTGCGTCACTACATAGACGCCATCCCTTGCATAATTTAAGATTTTTTCATCATCTTTATATGGTGTTTTAAAACCAGGATCAGGTGCTTTTCCTTCAAGGCCCAATGCCCGTACCAAAATAGCAGCTGCCTGCTGGCGCGTCAAGTTACCTTCCGGGTTGAAGGTCTGTGAATTTACCCCTGTTATGACGCCCTTATTATATGTCGCTACTAAATAGGGATAATTTGGTCTTGTCCGTTTTACATCTTTAAAAATAGAAGGTGTTGACGCACTTTTCTTTTTCGAGCTTCCTACCTCTACCCGCAGATCAATTGCCTTCCCGATGGCAACTGCAAAATCATAGCGTCCCATTGGTGTATTCGGGGAGAAGAAATTAGACTGATCATCAAAAATACCAAGCGAATAGAGCTTGTCTATATGTGATTTTGCCCAATGGCTCGATAAATCACGGAATTTCGGCACAATCAAGCGCTCTACTTTTGGCATATATTCTGCTGTAAAGTCAATCGTCCCTGTTCCTTCTTTCGGTAAATCATATTTATACTCCGAGATAGTGTCTGCCTCACTGTTAACTGAGTAACCCCCATCAAAACTTCCTAACGAACCTAGGTTTTCCTCATAGTTTAATGTACGGGATTTCGAGTGAGAGGAACGGCTTGTCACAGTACCGACCGTACCGTCCGGATACTCAAATTCATAGTCCATAATCTGCGTTTCTGTTGAACCCCAGAAATTTTCATAGCCTACATTTTTCCCAGAACCATTTACGACAACTGTCTGTGTTTGCCCATTTTTGTATTTAATAAGATATGTTTTTCGCATTACTGTATTGCCGGACGTATAGTCAGATGCAGGGCGCTTATCAGTGATATAGCTTCTCGACATTTGATAATCCACTAACTCAATTGTTGCATCCTGATAACTAATTTTCTCGCTGTACTTCGTTACTTCTCCAGTCGCTGTCATTTGACCAATCGTATCGTGGTTGTCTACCGCGTAAACATAGGTAAATGATCTTGTCAGTGAAGCACCGTCATTACTTTTCATTTTAATGTTATATGTCTCAGTAATTTTGTCGCTTTTTTCTGTAACCTTTACTTTTACATCTTTATTTGTGGC
Source organism: Lysinibacillus sp. (assembly GCA_031181585.1). Classification (GTDB taxonomy): domain Bacteria; phylum Bacillota; class Bacilli; order Bacillales_A; family Planococcaceae; genus Lysinibacillus_B. Next base: position 23,273 of record JAPSKP010000046.1, on the reverse strand, counting down.
TGTAAAATGCATCGGCTTCCCTAAAATGAACATGTATTCCTCATATGTATATTCATTATTAATACCGCCCGTCAAATCCACAATTTCAGCTGATGACTGCTCCGGACGCATCAACACCAAAAGAACGGTCATGACCAGTGCTATATATCCCAGCTTTTTCATCCTTTCGATACCCCTCTCTTCGTAAAAATTAGAGGTATGCAGCGTGGCTGCACACCTGCCTGGCATTACTCATTCACTAAAATAATTTGCGCATCGAACGTATCGTCAGTGAATATAACAATACGGTCATTTGGTTTTAATTGGTCAATTGTAATTCGTTTACGATCTTTAATAATCAATACTTGTGATAATTCAAGGCGGTTAATTCGCCCTGTATCAAGCCAAGCACCTTCATACCACTGGCTGACATCCTTTACTTCCAATTCTGCTGTCGCATCGACACCAATTGAGCCTTGATCAATCATTTTAATAGAAGCAATTCGTCCAGCCATTGTCGTAGTCGGCTGCAGCTTATCCTTACCGACTAAATGTACTGCCTGGATATGACCATCCTTCACATAGAAGTAGCCGTATTTTCCTTCATGAACTTGTAAACTTGATGCAAGAGCCACACCAGTTGAACCAATGCTTTGTGTTACGACAGTTGAATTACTAAACGATAATGTCTTTGCCTGTTCTTCTTCATATAGCCAAGCATGAGAGCCGCTGTCCAGTTTTGTATAATCACCGATTTCCAGCAGATAGTTTGATTGTTCTACTAAAGACAATTTCCCGAAGTATAATTCATGCGCTGCTAGGTTTGGTGAAAGGAAACTATCGTTCGTAATATTGACAACATGTGTCGTATTGCTTTTTGTTACACCATCTGTCAATACGAATGCTGTCCCCCAGGCACTTAATGTGCTCGGTTCTACTAAACGTCCATTACGCACTAAAATAGATCCTTTATGATAGTACATTAACCCAAAATTCTTTAAGCGGAAAAGTTGATTAGACGTATCCACCATTGTAATTTGATCATAGAATGTACGCTCATTGTTTTCCAATACGACAACCTTTTCTACAACTTCGCGACCGAATTGCTTTGTTGTAACATAATAAACATCGCTGTTTCGGTAGTATTGCAATTGATTTTTATTTATTTTTTTATTTCCTGCATACATTGTCGTATTGCCGGCAAATGAGAATGTGGATAAATCATTGTGCGGGCGTGTGCCGAATTCCCAATCTTCAAATGCCTGAGAGTTCGATACAATGAAGCGATTATTCCGGACATTCACTGTGTGCAGCTGTCCTTTATACAAATTATGAACAAGGGTACCAGTTTGAATGATTTCTACCTCTGTCACTACTGACGATGTTGCTGATGAAAGCTTCAGCTTCACTCGGTCACCCTCGTACATCGTACTTATATCTACATGTG
>JAPSKP010000046.1:8286-21747 GCA_031181585.1 Lysinibacillus sp. | reverse complement strand
CCTCTGTCACTACTGACGATGTTGCTGATGAAAGCTTCAGCTTCACTCGGTCACCCTCGTACATCGTACTTATATCTACATGTGCTTTGCCTTTTATATAAGCTGTATCACTATTTATGTAATATTGCTTTTCCAAACCACTATCCAGTTTCACTTGCACAAACATACCATTTGGATCAATTTTTGTTACAACCCCTGCCTGCTCTTTGCTATTCTTTACAATTGTGCCTTCCTCAACTGCAGATTTGCCATCTAAGCGTGTAACATTACGTAGGCTGACCTTGGCTTCCACTGTCATTCCTTTTTTAAACCCATTAATATTCGTTTTTGTTCCATTGATATAATAATACGTATCATCAGTTAGGTTTAGCGTAGTTGTACGACCGGCTGAATTTCTGATCGTCAATTTCGGATTCGTACGTTGAACCGTTCCATCCTTTAAGGTTGTCTCAGTATATGTAACATTTTCAAACGTTCCTTTATAGACTGTCGCCGCCTCGGATGATGCCCCAAACGGGATGAGAGATAATAATAGAACGAGTGAAAGTATGGAGAGACCTATTCTTTTCTTCATCTACCTGTTCCTCCTTTTATAAATTCTGTTGTTTCATAAAGAATAAATTCTACCTCTTCATTTTTCGTCTCAAAAATTGGTCTTTACTTCATTTTTCCTTTGAAATACAAATAAACGGAATGGCCAGCAGTTCATTCCGATGCTCAGTTAGATAGAAATATCAATTTTCTGACCTAGATTCGGGTGTGGTGCATCCACTGATTCCATCATTTCCGTCATTTGCTGTACTTGCACCTGTTGTGTTTCCATCACTTTTCCGGCCACTGCCAATGACACATTTTGCATCAGCTGTGTCTGGCTCATTGTAATTGACAATGCTGCAATATCCATAGTAGCACCTCCTGTTATATTTATCGGCAGTATGATGTATTCATCAAGCATATATTTACATTTCTTCATGAAAAGATGCCTTCCTTGGATATAAGGGAAATGATTCTCTTTTACCAGCCTAGAGAATAGTCCATAGCATGTTTTTTTGACAAAATGGCCTTAAGCTGTTAAACCCTGTCTCTATGCTTTTATCATAAAAATGTTCAGATGTAAGTACTTCAAAAGAATACTACCTTTTCTTCTGTTCACAGTGGAAAATTATATTCGTTCTATCATAAAAAAACGCCGCTACACTCTAAGGTAGCGACGCTCTAGCGATAACTTTAATAGTAAATCCTGTTTGCTCCGTATTACATACGGCTTTCGATTTCCGCCCATGCCTGTTCAAATCCAATTCCTTTTTCGGAAGAGAAGACAATTAGCGGATCTTCCTTATCCATTTGCAAAGTTTCTCTTACAACTTTCTTATGCTTATCCCATTTTCCTTTCGGAATTTTATCGCACTTTGTAGCAATGACGATACATGGAATATTGTAATGCTTCAAGAAATCATACATCATACAGTCATCATTCGTTGGTGAATGACGTAAATCCACAATCAGTACAACCGCCTTTAATAAATCACGGCCTGTAAAATACTTTTCAATCATCTTGCCCCAAGCTGCACGCTCGGATTTCGATACTTTTGCATAACCATAACCAGGTACATCGACGAAAAACAGCTGTTCCTCTATCTTATAAAAATTCAATGTTTGCGTCTTTCCCGGTTTTGAAGATATACGCGCTAATGCCTTACGCCCTATCATACGGTTAATGAATGAAGATTTCCCGACGTTAGAGCGCCCTGCAAGCGCAAATTCAGGAAGTCCATCTTCAGGATACTGCTCTGGTCTAACGGCACTAATGACCATTTCGACGTTATGGACTTTCATTTTTTAAAACCCTCCATCTAATGCCAGCTGAAGCACTTCCTCCGCTTGTGACACTAATTTAAACGACAGCTGTTCGCGAATTGCCTCAGGAATATCATCAATATCGCGTTCATTGTCCTTTGGTATAATAATCGTCGTTAAGCCCGCACGATGCGCACTCAATGATTTTTCCTTTAAGCCTCCAATTGGCAGCACGCGGCCACGGAGCGTTACCTCGCCCGTCATACCGATTTCGCGCTTGATCGGCTTTTTCGTAATGGCAGATACGACCGCCGTTACCATTGTAATCCCAGCAGACGGTCCATCTTTTGGCACTGCGCCTTCTGGAACGTGAATATGCAAATCGTGTTCATCAAAGAACTCAGGCTTAATGCCTAATTCATTTGTAAGGGAACGTACATAGGACAAGGCAGTTTGAGCTGATTCCTTCATGACGTCTCCTAATTTCCCTGTTAACTGCAGCTTCCCTTTACCAGGTGTTAACGAAACCTCGATTTGCAGGGTGTCGCCCCCTACTGTTGTGTAGGCTAGTCCTGTAGCAATACCGATCTGATCTTCTGTTTCTGCTTGTCCATAACGGAAGCGGTGTTTACCTAACATCTCAACAAGCATTTTAGATGAGACCGTAACACGTTTTTTCTCCCCAGAGACAATGATTTTTGCTGCTTTACGGCAAACCGTCGCAACTTGACGCTCCAATCCACGTACACCTGCTTCCCTTGTGTAGTAGCGGATTAAATCGATAATTGCCTCATCCTTCATTACAAGCTGGGATTTTTTCAAGCCATGTTCTTTCATCTGCTTTGGAACTAGATGATTTTTCGCAATTTCCGTTTTTTCCATCTCCGTATAGCCTGCAATCGTTATGATTTCCATACGGTCACGGAGAGGGCCTGGAATCGTACTTAGATCATTGGCCGTTGCAATGAACAGCACATCTGATAAATCATACGGCTCTTCAATATAATGATCACTAAACGTATTGTTTTGCTCAGGGTCAAGCACTTCCAGCATCGCTGCAGAAGGATCTCCTCTAAAATCATTCGACATTTTATCAATTTCATCAAGTAAAAATACAGGATTTGTGGTACCTGCCTTCTTCATCCCCTGGATAATACGTCCCGGCATTGCTCCTACATACGTACGACGGTGTCCGCGGATTTCTGATTCATCTCGCACACCGCCAAGAGAGATACGTACAAACTTACGATCTAAGCTTTCTGCAATGGAACGCGCCAAGCTTGTTTTACCAACTCCTGGAGGTCCCGCTAAACAGATAATCGGCCCGCGTAAAGAGTTCATTAGCTGTCGAACAGATAAATACTCTAAAATACGTTCCTTTACTTTTTCCAAACCGTCATGATCACGGTTTAAAACTTCCTCTGCATAAGCAACATCGAGCCGATCCTCCGTTTTCTCACTCCAAGGAAGCGCAGCTAACCATTCCACATAGTTACGGATTACACCGCTTTCGGCACTCGCCGCCGGTATTTTCTCATACCGGTCCAGCTCTTTTAGCGCTACTTTCCGTGTCGCTTCTGGCATGCCTGCCTCTTCAATACGTTTACGGAGTTCAGCCACCTCACCGGATTTTCCATCCCGGTCGCCAAGCTCCTGCTGGATTGCCTTCATTTGCTCACGAAGGAAGTACTCTTTTTGTGTACGCTCCATCGCTTGTTTTACTTTTGTATTAATTTTCTTTTCAAGGGCCATGACTTCCTGCTCATCATGCAGACGGATAATTAAGTAATCCAATCGTTTTTTGATGTTGAAAATGCTCAAGATTTCCTGCTTTTCCGCCACTTTCAAAGGTAAATGCGAAGAAATCACATCTGAAAACCGTCCTGGCTCTTCAATATCTACAACGGATTCAATTGTTTCAGTCGTAATCTTGTTGGAGATTTTGGCATACTTCTCAAAATAGCTTAACAGTGTACGCATTAAAGCTTCTGTTTCTGCATCTTTCGTCGGGTCATCCTGATGGATTTCAATATCGACAGAAGTATACTTATCCCCTTCTTTATAATCCAGCATCTTGGCACGTGCGATACCTTCAACTAAAATACGCAATGTACCATTAGGCAGCTTAAGCATCTGCTTTACATTTGCTACGGCTCCTACCTCATATAAGTCGTTTCGATCCGGCGATTCTACACGCATATCCTGCTGAGTCGCTAGAAAAATTTTGCTATCTCCCAACATTGCCTGCTCAAGGGCAGCAACTGAACGCTCACGACCGACATCAATATGTAGCACCATTGATGGAAAGACAAGTAACCCTCTTAACGGCAATAATGGAATATTTTTTTCAATGTTTTTCACGCGGGTATTCACCTCCATCCAAAATCTATACGTAACAACCCGCAATTGTAGTATGTGTGTAAAAATGATTTTTCATAAACCTATGTATTAAGTGTGAATAAAAAGCTGACCGTCGACTGTGCGATAGCACATCCGAAGCCAGCTCATTCACCACGCCAAGCGTAACATCAGAAACTATGCTGAAGTCTTTTTGTTATCTCTTTTATATTCTGTTCCATCTGCTAATAAAAGCTTCGGATCAGCCTTATCCGTAATTGTTTCTGCAGTGATGATACATTTTACAATGTCCTCACGAGAAGGCAGCTCGTACATTACGTCTAACATAGTTGCTTCAATGATGGAGCGAAGCCCACGTGCTCCTGTTTTACGTTCGATTGCAAGCTTCGAGATTTCTACTAATGCTTCTTCTTCGAACTCAAGCTCTACATTATCAAGCTCTAGCATTTTTTGATATTGTTTTGCTAATGCATTTTTAGGTTCAGTTAAAATGCGGACTAATGCATCGACATTCAGCTGCTCTAAAGATGCTAATACAGGCAGACGACCAATAAATTCAGGAATTAACCCAAATTTCAATAAGTCTTCTGGAATTAAGTGAGCAAGCAGCGAACCTTCCTCTTCCTGACTGCTTAAGTTTGTGCCAAAGCCAATGACTTTTTCACCTTGACGGCGTTTAATGATTTGTTCAATACCATCAAATGCGCCTCCTACGATAAATAGGATATTTGAAGTATCAATTTGCAGGAACTCTTGATGCGGGTGTTTGCGTCCGCCTTGTGGAGGTACACTTGCTACTGTTCCTTCCAAAATTTTCAGAAGGGCTTGCTGTACACCTTCACCTGATACGTCGCGAGTAATCGAAGGATTTTCAGATTTACGCGCTACTTTATCGATTTCATCAATATAAATGATCCCTTTTTCTGCACGCTCGATATCATAATCAGCTGCCTGGATCAATTTAAGAAGAATATTTTCCACATCTTCCCCTACATAGCCCGCTTCTGTCAAAGAAGTCGCATCTGCAATCGCAAATGGTACATTCAGAATGCGTGCCAATGTCTGAGCAAGCAATGTTTTACCACTACCTGTTGGTCCGATCAACACAATGTTAGACTTTGATAACTCTACGTCATCAATTTTCGCATTTGAGTTAATGCGTTTATAGTGATTGTACACAGCAACGGCTAAAGCTTTTTTAGCACGTTCTTGTCCAATTACGTATTCATCTAATATGTTTAAAATTTCCTTCGGCTTTGGAATATCTTTAAATTCGATTTCTTCTTCCACGCCTAGCTCTTCTACTACGATTTCCGAGCATAGCTCGATACATTCGTCACAAATATATACGCCCGGTCCTGCAACCAGCTTACGAACTTGTTCTTGTGGCTTCCCACAGAAAGAGCACTTTAAATTGCCTTTTTCATCATTAAATTTAAACAATTTGTTTCACCCCTATTCAAGCAACAATCTTACAAGATTATCCGCTTATTATCAAATATATTGACTGTAAAAAAAGTTGCCTATATGTACAGTACCCAAAATCTATGTATATAACATGCCTATTTCTTTCTGATAAGAAAAGCATATTCGCGCCAAGATAACTGCAACAAGCTAGGTGAAGCAAACCCTCAGCATGCTTAGTGTCTGCATCCCGCACCTTATCAGCAAGCGCGAGTGACAAGCCAGTTGTATAGCTCTAAACTTGTACTTTTTAATTATTTAGAAAGACTCATCTAAACTGATGGTTCGGTGAGTAATATAATGTTTAGATAGATTCGTATCTATCTGCCAAAACAAGGCACGGGGAGTTCCGTGCCTTGTTTTGTCTTTTATTAACTCTATTCTACACGATTAGTGTTTCGCTGTCGTATATTTTATCTGAAATTATTCAGAAATTTTAGCATTTTCTACTAAAAGCTCTACAGTTTTCTTTGTTTTTACATCATTTTCCAGAATAGCTGTGCCGCCTAAAGCTGTTTTAATTTGGTCAACAGTCATACCAAATTGAGAAGCCATAGCATCTAGCTCAGTTGTAATATCTTCTTCTGATACTTCAACGTTTTCCGCTTTAGCGATTGCTTCTAAAGTTAATGCAACGCGTACACGGTTTTCAGCATCTTCTTTCATTTGTTCACGCAATTGCTCTTCAGTTTGACCAGAGAACTGGAAGTACAATTCAAGGTTCATACCTTGCATTTGTAAACGTTGACCGAATTCTTGCACCATACGATCTAATTCTGTGTTGATCATACCAGCCGGAATTTCCATTTCAGCGTTTGCAGCTGCTTTTTCTACTAACTCGTCACGAAGAGCGCCTTCTGATTCAGCTTTCTTTTGTTCCACAGTTTGATCTTTAATTTTAGCACGTAATGCTTCTAAAGATTCAACTTCTGGGTCGATTTCTTTTGCGAACTCGTCGTTTAATTCTGGAAGTACTTTCGTTTTTACTTCTTTAATAGTTACTTGGAAAGTAGCTTCTTTACCTGCAAGCTCAGCTGCATGGTATTCTTCTGGGAATGTTACAACAACTTCTTTTGATTCGCCGGCTTTTACGCCTACTAATTGCTCTTCAAAGCCAGGAATGAAAGAACCTGAACCGATTTCTAATGGGTAGTCTTCGCCTTTACCACCTTCGAAAGCTTCTCCACCTTGGAAACCTTCAAAGTCGATTACAGCTGTGTCGCCTTCTTCAATAGCGCCATCTTCTTTGATTTCTAATTCTGCTTTACGAGCTAATTGCTCTTGAATTTGTGCTTCTACTTCTTCATCAGTTACTTCAGTTGGAAGTTTTGTAACTTCTAACCCTTTGTATTCGCCCAGTTTTGGTTCAGGCTTTACTGTTACAGTAGCTGTGAATGTGAAATCTTGGCCTTTAGCAAAGTTTTCAGTACCAGCGATTTCTGGATAGTCAACCGGCTCAATGCCAGCTTCGTCGATTGCATTAGAGTATGCATCAGGAATGATGATTTCTAAAGCATCTTGGTATAGAGCTTCCACACCATATTTTTTCTCAAATAACGGACGCGGCATTTTCCCTTTACGGAAACCTGGCTCGTTGATTTGTTTAACGATTTTGTTGAATGCTTTGTCTAAAGCGTTGTTTACTTCTGTAGCAGGCACTTCGATTGTTAATAAACCTTGGTTACCTTCTTGTTTTTCCCATTTTACTGACATTTAGATGACCTCCAAAATAAGTTTAAGGTTGTGTACCAATTCTTCGTTTTATACGATTTGACAACCATTTTAGTATATCATAGATGAGCTCAGTTTCAACTTTTTTCACATATGTTGTAATTCTGTCAGCTTTTCAAGGTGATGGAGAAAGTCAATAATTTCATAATCCATCTCTTGTATCTTGCCGAACATTGCTCCTACATACTCAATATAACTTTGTGCTACACCCTCGTCATCATAGTCCAGCCATTCGAATGGATAGGTAACGATTGCATGCTTTGCAATTAAATGCTGCACAAGCTCGAGCGTCGATGGCTCCTGCTCCAGCTCTCTCATAATTATTTCTGCTACCACTTGGAATTGCGGCATTTTCGTCGGCAGCTGGAGCTCTATTGGATTGACCTTCAAGCACCGGTCAAATTTTTTCACTTCAATTTCCATCGACACTTCCTGCTCGACTAACAGCAGCAAAACTAGACTCTTAATAAACGGATGAGTTTGTTCGTGTTCAATGATTGTCTTGAGAGAAAAGGCAATCGGTCTTATATTAGCCATCATTAATTCGTGAACGATAACAAGCTGCTCTTCTGTTTTTTTCTCTAGGAATACTTCAATTGAAAAATCATTTTCTGCTGATTCTTGAATAATCTCTACTTCTTCCTGCACGCGCTTATTCTCCGCAATATCAGCATTTAGATTTTTCAGCCTCGTAAATTTATCCATCTGCTCTTCCGGAATGACCTCTTCTTCCATTAACGATTCAATGATTTTCTCTACTTGTTTAAACTGGCGTAATTGCATGCAAATCGTTAAGTAGAGCTCCATTGCTTCAAAGTACATAGAAGGCCCGATTTCAAGAAGCCGTTCACATATTTCCTTGGCCTTTTCAAAATCACGTGCTTCATATAAAGAATAAGCATATACACTCAGCGTCATTTCATCGCCAGTTGTATATTGCAAAGCTTCTTCAAATTTATCATTCGCTAAATCATATTGATAATCCTCTGCATAGGTATGTGCTTGATCCAACAGCTTTTCAACAGTTCCTGGAAATACAAAAACGTTTTCAAACGTAGGCAGTTGTTTTTTCTTATTCTTTTTCAAAAAGCTATCACTCCCGGTCCATGCATCTATCATTACCCATTCTACAGGCGAATGCTTTCCTGAACAATCCCAAGTATAATAGACGTTTCATTTTTTATTATGTTTCCCTCCCCCAATGCTTCCTACCTATCCCACCCATATTTTTGTGCTATACTGTATGCTACGAAATCAGAAGGAGTATGATTATGAACTACGGATTTATCGGCCTTGGAAATATGGCCACAGCCATTATAAAGGGCATGGCAACAAGCAAAAAATTTGATACAAACCATATATACGGAATGAACCGTTCTTATGAAAAGACAGATGAATTAGTCCAGCAGTATGGCATACAGGGCTGTGCGACTATTGAAGATTTAATGAAAAAAGTGGACATAGTCGTATTGGCTGTTAAGCCTCAAGTATTGCCTTCGATTCTGCCAACTATAAAAACTTTTTTACGAAAAGACCAAATTATTATATCAGTGGCAGCCGGAAAAACTTTGTCCTACTTACAGGAACAGTTACATGAACATTCCTCGATTTTCCGTGTCATGCCAAATATTAATGCTGTCATTGGCGCTTCAACGAGCTGTTACTCAACATCTGTTTCAGCTTCAAATGCACATAAGCAATTAGTCGAAGAAATGTTTGAGACAATCGGGACAATTGTTGAGCTGCCGGAAAATTTATTTTCTATTTTCACAACAATCGGGTGTGCCTCTCCGGCCTTCACTTATCTTTATATCGATTCACTCGCCCGTGCCGCAGTACGAGAAGGGATGCCAAAGGAAATGGCGCTTAAAATCGCTGCAAGTTCTGTGTTGGGCAGTGCGAAAATGGTATTGGAATCGAATGAGCATCCAATGGCATTAGTAGACCAGGTATGCTCTCCGGGAGGCACAACAATCCAAGGGATCACTTCTTTGCAGGCAAATCGTTTTGAAGGCGTTATTCATGATGCAGTAACTGCCGTAACAAAAAAAGACCATAGCCTGCAATGATAAAAAGGCGCCAGTCCCATTAGAGGACGGCGCCCGTATTCATTCATAATAGAAGGAATATTCTTTAGGATTGTACCAAATCCAGAAATCTAATTTATAATACCCCTTTTTCAAAGGAGTAAACTTAACACCCATTATTTTTCCTAAAAATCTATGGAATTCCTACCTATTGAAATAAGCATGCCGGCCTTTTATCGGGCTGGCGGCTGCTATTCGTATAATGTATCATCTATAAAGCCAATATTTTTCTTGAATTTTTCCCTCGATAGTATACCGACATAAAGCGCAAGCAATAAACCCATACACAAGAGAGAGCTCAGCTCAAAATAACCTAGAGCGTTTTGCTGTGTAAATAACTCAAGCTGTCTTTCCATTTCTCCAGGAATTCCTATACGTGGCAACGCATTCATACAGAAATAGGTAAAGACTTGTACCGTTGAAATGGCAATCAAAAACCCAAGTGTAGACAGTTTTACGATATATTTCCCTTCCGCAATAACACGGTAAAGAAAATTAATTGTCAATCCCATAACAATGAAATGAGCCAATAAACTTGTCAGCTGCAACGGCACATACAGCGGACTTATCAATTCAGCAAACCCTTGCAGTGACTGCTTCGGAATGACTGCTCCAGTGCTTACGCTGACTAGAATGAAAAATAAAATGAAAACCGTATAACTCAAAGGATTTAGCATTCGGCTTAATATAAATCCTAACATAAACACTCTACTAGACATCTCCATCACCTTCTTTTTGGAATTTTAGGTTGGATACGAAGCGTACTTGTCGTGTTACGTTACAGCGTGTTGTATTGTCCCATACAACTACATACCCGATTGATAACAACTAAATACTTTATTTAATTTAATCCTCGAGAAGAAAAAAGCTGCTTTATTCCTTTAATTTCTGAATTATACAATAGCCCATCAAAATCCTGCCGTCAGATTTTCATTTTATTATTCACAGTCTGTTCTTAAAAATACATTCGTTTTTATTGATAAAAAACCATTGATAGCAAAGTCAGTATTCTGTATAATCAATCTTGTTTTAAAAACTGATACACTAGGGAGCGTGACAACAAATTGGGTAAAGCATTGATTATTGGAGCTGGCGGTGTTGCCAGCGTAGTCGTACACAAATGTGTGCAAAACTCAGAAGTATTCGAAGAGATTATGATCGCGAGTCGGACAAAATCAAAATGTGATGCTTTAAAAGAAAAATTAGACGGCGGTAAAACGATCATCCATACTGCACAGGTGGATGCGGACAATACGGAAGAGCTAATTGAATTAATCAATGGATTTAAACCAGATGTGGTAATCAACGTAGCTTTACCATATCAAGATTTAACGATTATGGATGCATGTTTAGCAACAAAGACGCATTACGTAGATACAGCAAACTACGAGCCTCTTGATACAGCTAAATTTGAATATAAATGGCAATGGGCTTACAAGGAGAAATTTGAAGAAGCAGGTATTACTGCTCTTCTAGGTTCTGGTTTTGACCCAGGTGTAACAGGCGTATTCACTGCGCATGCACAAAAACACCACTTCGACGAAATTCATTACATTGATATCGTTGATGCAAACGGCGGCGACCACGGCCTTCCATTCGCAACAAACTTCAACCCTGAAATCAACATTCGCGAAATTACTGCAAATGGCCGTTTCTGGAAAGAAGGAGAATGGGTAGAAACAGCTCCACTTGAGCATAAAATGGTATACAACTTACCAGAAATCGGCGAAAAAGATTGCTACCTTCTTTACCATGAGGAATTAGAATCTTTAGCTAAAAATATTAAAGGTCTTAAACAAATCCGTTTCTGGATGACATTCGGTGAAAAATATTTAACACATTTACGCGTTTTAGAAAACGTCGGTATGACTTCAATCGAGCCAATCGAATTCCAAGGTCAAATGATCCAGCCAATCCAATTTTTAAAAGCTGTTTTACCAGACCCAGCAACGCTTGGTCCACTAACAAAAGGTAAAACAAACATTGGCTGTGTCGTTCGCGGAATCAAAGACGGCAAAGAAAAAACGTACTACGTATATAACGTATGTGATCATCAGGAGTGCTACCGTGAAGTAGGTTCACAAGCAATTTCTTACACTACAGGTGTACCAGCAATGATTGGTGCTATGCTTGTCATGAATGGCGAATGGCAAAAACCTGGTGTATGGAATGTAGAAGAATTCAACCCAGATCCATTCATGGACGCATTGAATAAATGGGGACTTCCATGGCACGAAACTGAAAATCCTGAACTAATCGATTTAGATTTCACAACAAAAGAGGCTAAATAAGATGAAGCAGATCGATTGGAAACAAGCGCCTTCACCTAGCTTTGTCGTGGACGAGCGCTTATTAAAACGCAACTTAGAATTACTGAAATCTGTCCAGGACCGCACTGGCTGCGATATTTTACTTGCACTGAAAGGCTTTTCCATGTGGTCAACATTCCCAATGGCACGTGACTATCTGAAGGGAATTACTTCCTCTTCTTTATTTGAAGCACGTCTTGGGTATGAAGAGTTTGGAAAAGAAGTGCATGCCTATGCCCCAGCGTATGCAGATCATGAGATCGATGAATACCTGAAGTACGTGGATCACATTGTCTTCAATTCATTTGATCAGCTTGCTCGTCATAAAGAAAAGGTACAAGCACTTGATAAGCATGTATCAATTGGCTTACGTGTAAATCCCGGATACTCCGAGGTAGAAACACCTCTTTACGATCCATGCTATACAAACTCGCGTCTTGGGATTCCATTTGAGTCCTTCAAACCTGAAGAACTTGATGGTGTCGAGGGTATACATTTCCATGCAATGTGCGAGCAAAACGCCGACGTGCTGGAACGTATTTTAGTTCATTTTGAGGAAAAATACGGCGAATACCTGCACCAAATGAAATGGATCAACTTTGGCGGCGGACACCACATCACTCGCGAAGATTATGATGTGGAACTGTTGATTAAATTAATCAACCGCATCCAGGAAACATATGATGTAAAGGTTATTTTGGAGCCAGGAGAGGCAATTGCTTTAAATACTGGCTATTTGGTGGCAACTGTACTGGATACAATTAAAAACGGTATGGATCTAGCTATCTTGGATACTTCAGCTACTTGTCATATGCCGGATACACTTGAAATGCCATACCGTCCGATGATCATCGGCTCAGGGATGCCAAACGAGAAAAAGTATACGTATCGTCTTGGCGGCATGACATGTCTAGCTGGAGACGTTATCGGCGATTATTCATTCGATGAACCGTTAAAGGCAGGCGACCGTTTAGTATTCACTGATATGGCACACTATACAATGGTAAAGACGCACATGTTCAATGGCGTGAACCTGCCAAGTATCTGCCTATACAATGAAGAAGAAGGCGTAAAAGTTGTACGCTCTTTCGGCTTTGAAGATTACCGAAACCGCTTATCGTAAAAGTAACAGCTATAAAACAAAAATTGCACCGCAAAAGGGGAAGTCCTAATGCGGTGCTGTTTTTTGATTGAAGGGACTTTATGAATGAATCGGCAAATAAATCACTACTTCTTCCTCCCCGTCTCCCATAGGAGGATACGTTTCCACGATATATTGGTTCAAATCTCTTTTATCCCCTTGCTTCTCTAGCCATTTCAATAAATGCTCATACAGGCTGCTAATTTCCTTTAGTTTCCCTCTTGTCATGGCATAATGCTCACCTGTTTTGATATAATTCATTTTGGGGGAACTTTCTTTACATGCTCGTTTATCATTATACCTACATAATAATGCCCTTCTTGATGATCATGATCTCTTTTTGGCTCATAAAGACCTATTTCAATACCTGAGTGATTCTTCACTTCGTCTATACGATGAAGAAACTGCTGCGCAAGCTCAGGAACCTCTGTCCCGAAATTCACGAAAGCTCCTTCTCCTTTTAGTCCAACTATTTTAAAGGTTTTTGTAACCTGCTGACGATTTATTGCTATCCCCTTTTTTTACATCGCTTCCTATTCATTTCATTGTCTATATGTTAAATCCTTTTTTATAC
>JAPSKP010000046.1:0-8186 GCA_031181585.1 Lysinibacillus sp. | reverse complement strand
GCTCCTTCTCCTTTTAGTCCAACTATTTTAAAGGTTTTTGTAACCTGCTGACGATTTATTGCTATCCCCTTTTTTTACATCGCTTCCTATTCATTTCATTGTCTATATGTTAAATCCTTTTTTATACCTCTTATTAACATAACAGAATTACTGCCCCTTTCATTAGCTAGGCGCGACAAAAAGAAAAAGAGGTTTTTACTGACTATTTTCAGTCACACCTCTTTCCTTCCATTTATACTTATTCAGCTTTAATTGTTTTAGTATATTCCTTCCTTGCTGCACTTATTTTCTCAACAGATACATCTATAGAAGATATGGATTCTTCATCTAACGCTACCTGCCCATTCTCCTCTACCTTTTTCCATCCCTTTACATTCTTCTTGTATGCATAATTCGATAGGCGATAAATATCGATCCCTTGCTCAAGGGCTTTTTCGTATGTTTCTTTAATTCTTTTTTCTACTTCTTTTTCAAGCGAATCGGCAATCTCCTTTTTTGTCACTTCCGCATGGAAATCACTCGCGATGGCCTTAAACTTTACGGTAATATCAAATCGGAAAGATTTTTGTACAAATTTCGGCTCCACGTCAACCTTAATATCTCTTACTACCATAGTCAGAGGCTTTTCCTTAAGAAAATAGGTTATTTGGGTTCTTATTGTGTCATTCGTCATGAATTGTGTCCCTTTTATATCTTCTCCAGGTAAAATACCGATTAACTCTTTCCGTGATATAACCGCCATGCCCTTATAATTAACCTTCTCTCTCTTGCCATTTTCCGTTTCCCAATTCTCAGTTAATTCAAGATAGGGAATCCCTGCTGTATAACTCGGCTCATTTAACCGCAGTATGAGCTGCCGAAAGTTTACAGGAGGGATATAAGATTCCTGACTAAACGAATTTAAGGGGGTGGCCATAGACGAAAGGGTAATGGCTTTATTTAACACGGGAGTAGTTAACATTACATCAGAAATCTTGTCTTTCGTTCCGTATACCCATATTCTATATCTTGTTTCGCGGTAACGGGTTAAAGTATTTATTACGGCATCCAACCGGCCATCCTGAAGAGCCGAGTCTGATAATACAACAAATGATAAATGCCCCCAAAACAGCCGCATATCGAGTGAATGATACAAATCAAAAATAGCCTCATCCAATGTTTCTCCCCGGCCAATACCTACTTCTGCCTGCGTTGCATCAGGCTGAGGCTGCTCGCTTTTTGCTACATTGGTGAAATCGATTATTTGGACATGAGCTATATATTTCTCATCTGCATAGTCCACTCCAATCCCGAGGGCATAGTACATTCTCTCCGGCTCCGTTACATCCCAGCATCCCGTTAGCAGCAATGTGGCGAAAGAAAGCAACAGCCACTTTTTCATTCTTGCTTCCCTCTTCTTGTATTATCTTTTGCTTTAAGCATTTCTGGCCTCTTTTTATATTTACTGCCTTCCAGTCTAAATATGGATTTAAGAACAGTCTGGGCGCTCAAATCTGTACCGATATTGAGATAAGGTACACCAAATGTTTTAAGATGGCTTAAGTACGCAAGCGTGAAATAAAGGCATGTAAAAAAACCAAAGAGACCAAAAAATGATGTAATGATGACAAAAACAATACGAAGAATACTAACAGAAGCCACAAGCGCCTGATTGACAAGCGTAAATCCTGAAATTGTAGAAATGGCGATAACGACAACCATCGCAGGACTTGTAATCCCTGCCCGGATAGCTGCATCTCCTATAATAAGCCCTCCCACCACGCTGATCGTCCCGCCTATTACAGAAGGAAGCCTTAGCCCTGCTTCCTTGAAAAGTTCAAAAAACATGATCATGAGCAGCATCTCAAGGATAGATGGCATCGGCAGTCCCGTATTCGCTTGGACGACGGTTGCAAGCAGCTGTAAAGGTATTTGGTCCTGATGAAAGGTTGTAAGGGCCAGCCAAAAGGAGGGCAATAGCAGCCCTAGTCCAATACCTAAAAGCCGTAAAACACGTTGCAGTGAACTATAAAGGACAGGATATTCATTGTCTTCGCCTGTTTTCAACAATAGAAAAAAATTTGTCGGCAATAGGATTGCGTAGGTCGTCCCATCTGCTATGAAGGCAAAGCGTCCCCTTACTAACGCCTGAACGACAAAATCGGGCCGTCCTGTATATTCAGATCGGGGAAATAATGGTATATTTTTATTCATATCCTCAAAAAGGACTTCACTTGAAAAGATGATGTCTACTTTTACGTTCTGTATCTGGCGTTTGAATTCACTGAGGGCCTCATAGTCAACCGCATCATCAAAATAAAGGATGGCAATTTCAGTTTTCGATCTTACCCCTATATGCATTTTTTCGACGACAAGTGAACTGGTAGGAAGTCTTTTTCGAACGAGGGCGATATTAGTCGATAAATCCTCAATGAAATTATCTCTCGGTCCCTTCACTGCTACTTCAAGGCTTGTGTCCTCCGGCTGGCGATTTGGTTTTTTGCAAATATTTGCAGCAAGCACTTCTTGACTTTTCACAAGATACATCAGACAATGCCCTGTAAAAACCAGTTGCTCACAGCTCTCTAGGTCATTAACTCTTTTCAGCTGGGGCAGGACCAATGATGCCTCTAGATGTCTCAGTATCTCTTGCTGCTCCTCCAGTTTTTTATGCTCTTCTATCACAATGGCATTTAAATTTCTTTTTAATTCCGGCAGTACATGTTCATAGAGAAGGTGCTGATCTACCATTGCTTCACAGATAATAATGTAAACCGTCTCTTGCTGAAAGGTAAATTTTTGAATCTTCACATCTGCTGTTTTTTCGAATGTCTGCTTTAATTCTTCAAGTTTGATTCCCTTCTTTTGCATCGGTCAGTCCCTCCTGCCTGCGACCTTTTTTACGCCAAATAAGCAAAGCAAAAACAACTCCTAGAATAAGTAATAATACGGCACTAGCGATTAAAATAATATAATTGTTTATATATAAATAAGTTTGCTCATCGACAAGCATCAGAATAAGGGATAGAAAGGCAAATGGAGGAGTTACATAAACTATTATTTTTTTAGGTTTATTCGAGATGCCGAACATCTCTGTCACCAAGTATAAATAAAAGCCGACCCGCACAAAGGCACCTGTCATCCATTGATAAATAGAAAGAAAATCCATTTGATTTATGAATTCCCCGATAGCGGCTAGTCTCCATTCCTCGTATGCCGGATAACGCTGCTTGGATGCCTCATCAGGGCCAAACTCAACAATCGCGCCAATTAACGGGCCTAACGTAAGGCTCATCAGTAAAAAAAGCATAATAGCAAAATGCTTAAACTGGATACGATTTTTCACCTGATGCTGGATTAATATTAAAAAGATGAGCTCTAAAAACCCCGACATAGGAAATACGATTGCTAGTAAGACTGGATTCATCCCGTGCTCTAGTATAGGAAAAAGCAAACTATAGTCTTTAACCCTTATGTTTACGAAGGCTACAAAAAAACCAAATACTATTACCATAAATAGCACGATTGCATTCACGACGACAATTGTCCGTAAGCCTTGAATCGCAAGTGTTACACAAAGAAGAAAGTAAAGAATAAATAATACCGGCATGGGCGTGGTCGCCAAAAAGGTTATGTTTACCCACTGAAGCATTTCCACCATTGTAAAGGCACTCAGTACAAAAATCAGGATGGCAATAATACTTTTTATAATTAGCGTAATGACTCGTCCGTTTTTTTCTTCGAGCACTTTTATAAAAGAACGCCCATTCATGCTTTTAGCGACAAAGACCAGAAGCACAAGCCACGGCAAAACAATGGCTGTGGCTAATATAACACTTAACCAGCCATCCCTTCCCGCTACTTCAAGAATGGGTGGCAGAATGGTAACATGATTTTTCAAGCCAATAACTGTCATACATAAGAAAACTACATGTAATATACTAATTTTTAGTGGTTTGCCCATTAATCCTACCTATTTTATTTTTCATTTTAGTATGGTCGATAGGAAGATAAAATATGCGACAACTGTAAAAACTAAGCTTTCCTGCTTTTTATTTTTTACTATATTCTTTTACATTTTTTAAAAGTATTTATTATAGCCTCCAGGCCCTCAGAAATCTTCTTAATATATCTTGTTACTCATCCTGCTTGAGGTTTCATTCTCTACAATTATATGGTGAGGAACCAGAACAAAAGGCAGCTTTTCCTTTCATTCCACTCCCATATCAGTTCCTGCCGCTACTGCCCCAACAAGGAATTCGAATCTTCCACAATCCAATCCACAGCACTATATAAATTAGGAAAAACAGCATCAGCCAGCGGATCACTCTGCCCTAAAAATACACCTTTCGTCCCCGCATTTTTCCCTGCTATGATATCTGTATCCGTGTCCCCTACCATATAGGACCCTCCAAGATTTATATTATATTTATTTGCAAGGTCCTTGATCAGCTTACTGCCTGGCTTTCGGCATTCACACCCGGCTTTCGGCTTATGTGCACAATAAACCGCCTCCTGGATAATAGCCCCTTCCTTTTTCAATTCAGCGATCATAAAATCATGGATTTTAATAAGCTGCTTCTCCGTCATGAATCCTAGTCCCACTCCTCCTTGATTCGTTACGACAAATATATAATCAAAATGGTCATTCAGTTTCTTAATTGCTTCCGGTACACCAGGTAAAAAATACAAATCTTTGGGCTTGTTTACAAACTTCACTCGATGGGTCAGCACTTCATTAATTACACCATCCCGGTCTAGAAATACCGCTTTCTTCATTTAATTCAATCCCTTTCTTTCAGTAATAACCCCTTGCCAGAAGGTGCTGTATACTGTTTTATTTTTTCCTTTGTCCTTTTTCAAGCAGAAAAGTTATCGTATCTTGCACAGCTTTTCTGCTAAACGATTAATTACTAGAAGATGCACCATCACTAGTATTCCCCGTTACAAATCTTCGTTACTTATTTTTTAATACATTGTGGATAAATATTCCTAAAAAAAAATAATTAAAAATGTATATTTCTGCTTTTTCTGCAAACGATAAAGAAAGGAAAATGATTTATAAAATTTTCAAAAAGGAGTGCTATTATGGGTATTTTAGGAAGAAATCCAAAAGCAGAGCCACTGAATTATGGAGAGATTTTTGCTATCTGGACAAATATCGGAACGAACCACGGACTCATTGCCGCCTATCAAACCTTCTACAACCATGCAGGGGATGCGGATTTACGTAAGTTAATTGAAGAGGCTATTGCAATGATGGAAGAGGAAAATAAGCAGTTGATTCCTATTTTAAAAATGAATGGAGTAGGTCTCCCTCCAGCGCCTCCAGAGCGCCCTGTGGCACAGTTAGAGGATATTCCAGTTGGGGCACGCTTCAACGACCCTGAAATCAGTATTACCCTTTCCATGAATGCAGCGAAGGGATTGATGGCCTGCAGTACAGCAATGGGTCTTTGTACGCGTGAAGACATTGCTACAATGTATGGGCAATTCCATTATTCTAACGCTCAGCTTGGAGCGAAATTATTACGATTGAATAAAAGCAAAGGCTGGCTTGTTCCCCCGCCTCTTCACACACAGATGAACCTTCAATAAGGAGCTGTAATTTGGATCACTTAAATAAAAATGCCGTTGATTGCCAAGTAAATGGACAATCGACGGCATTATTTATTTCTTCGGTTTTTTTGACGCAAGTACGACATCAGTTAAAAAGTGAACACGAGATAACGCACCAATATAAAACGCCACTACATAGCCTGTTAGGAAGAGAGCTATCAACTCCATGATATGAAGTTTAAAACTCCAGAACAGCTGATTTAGCCTGTTTAGCTGCTCATTATTTATAAAGGCCTCTATTGGCAGGTTAGAATAACAGAAGAAACTCAGCATTTGTATAATACTCGCTGCAATTACAAAGGATAAAGTTTTTCTACGAATGATGTACTTTTTATATTGCAAATAGTTTACTAGAAAATGAATCGTCATTATACAAATAATTATATTCATAAAGATTCCTATATAACGGAGTGTTACATAATACGGTTCCACAAACGTGGCAATATCGTTCATCCAAGAAGAAGGGAAAACTTCTAAAATGACCAAATAAAAAATCGCATAATAGCTTAGGAACACCACAAGCCCCCATCGGCTGAAAATGATGAATAATAAGGTTGACAGTTTTTTCATGAAGATTTCCTTTCTTCCACTCTTACTTACGATTCTAATTATACTATTATAGCTTGAATACATGATGAAAAAAAGTTGTTCGCCTAAACGTGAAAGATCTTTTCTATTATAGGTGTATAAATCAGTTCTTCCCCTAAAAAAAGTTAAAAGCATACTAGATCACTAAATCGGTAATCCAATGTGAGTCATCCTATTAAAATCATCCTTATTTATACATCATAAAACGGGGGTCGAAAAAATTCTCCTTATTTATTGTTCCATTATTAACCAATGTTTTTTGAAGACCGGACAGTTATTTACATTTTATTATGTATAGTAACGAATAAAACGATAAATTGTTTTCCTTATTTTAGAAATAACTATCTTAATACATTATTTTCTCTCTTAATCAAAAAATATTTTTTTCATTCATAAATCTTGTTTTCAGATTCATGCTTCAACACTGTTATATATGCACTATATAACACTAAAAACGTTGAAAATACTACATTATATTCATTTTACACCCACCTGTTATAATACAAATAAAAGTCAATATTTTCTGCGTAGCAACCCTTTTTTTCTATTTCACGAAACTATTTTATGAGAAAAAAACTATTGCGCTATTATGTTAGGTAATGTTATCTTGATATCTAGAATTATTCGCGAACAAATTCCACCAAAACAAAATAAAGGGGTAGAAGAGAAAATATGAAGAAAAACAAATGGTTAATTGCACTTTCCGCTATTGCTATCCATTTATCGATCGGTGGGGCATATGCATACAGTGTATATAAAAATCCTATTACAACTCAATTGGGTTGGAGTATGACAAACGTTACGATCGCTTTTACAATCATGATGGGTCTTGCCGGTTTTGCGGCAGCATTATTTGGTAGTTTTGTAGAAAAACAAGGTCCTCGTAAATCAGCCATGCTGGCTGCAGTACTTTTCGGTCTTGGACAAGCAGGTGCCGGAGTGGCCATCGCAATGGACTCAGTTGTCCTATATTGGTGCACATACGGTCTTCTTAGTGGTTTAGGGATGGGTATTGGTTATATCGCTCCTGTATCTACTCTTGTTAAATGGTTCCCTGATCGCCGCGGTTTAGCAACAGGGATGGCAGTTTTAGGATTCGGTGCAGGTTCACTTATTACAGCACCAGTTGCTACAAACTTAATGGAAGCTGTCGGTATCTCAAATACTTATTTCATCCTTGGTATTAGTTATTTTGTATTAATGTTCTTAGGTGCTTCATATATTGCTCCTCCAAAAGCAGAGGGTTCATTGAATGTTTCAAAATATGATACAACAAGCAAAGCGCTGGCACAAATGTCAGCACGTCAAGCTGTAAAAACAAAGAACTTCTGGATGCTTTGGTCTATGCATTTAATCAACGTAACAGCAGGTTTAATGATGATTTCTGTTGCATCTCCAATGGCTCAGGAAGTAGTCGGTCTATCTGTAGCAGGTGCTGCAACAATGGTTGGTCTAATGGGATTATTCAACGGCGGCGGACGCTTAATTTGGGCAGCAGCTTCAGATTATATTGGTCGTCAAAACGTCTTTATCATTTTCTTTGTGATTCAATTGGTAGCCTTTGTGACATTACCGTTCACAACAAATATTCTATTGTTCCAAGTATTCATTTTCCTAGTAGTTAGCTGCTATGGCGGTGGTTTCTCTAACCTTCCTGCCTTCGCAAGTGACCTATTCGGCACAAAACAGCTTGGTGTTATCCATGGCTACTTACTAACAACTTGGTCACTTGGCGGAATTTTTGGTCCACTGATTGTATCTAGTATTTATAATGCTGCTGGCAGCTACATCCCTGTATTCTATACGTTCTCTGTATTGATTTCGATTTCGCTTTGTATCTCACTATGGATGCGTCATGATGTAGTAAAGAAAAAGAAAATCCAAGCAGCGGAAGAATTACAAGAAGCTTCGGCTCAATAAAGTAATCGTCAGCTTCAAGGTGATTCAAAAATAAAGAGAGGATGTACGCTCCCTTATCGAGTGTATATCCTCTCTTTTCT
>JAPSKP010000144.1 GCA_031181585.1 Lysinibacillus sp. | reverse complement strand
TATATGAAGAAATTTTAAGATTAAGTTTATCTTTCTTTAAGAATTTTTTTAGAGGGAGTTCACATTTTGATACTAACATAATAGAAGCAGTAACTAGTCTGAGTCATTTTATTTAAAGAAGATAGGCAGGTGAAGTAGATGAGGAGGTGGCTAACAATAGTGATTGGAGGCGTTATTCTCCTTCAAGGCTGTGTCTCAGATAATAATGCAGATACAAAAACACAGGAAAAAGAGGTACGGGAAGATATGGATATGAGTGAACCATTGCTTCAAGCTGCAGAGCGCAGGGAAACAGAAACAATAAAGAGATTGATTGAGGAAGGTGCTGATCTAAATAAAAAGGACTCAGACGGACGAACTGCTACTATGATTGCAACTTACAATAATGATGTCGAAACCGCCAAAATCCTGATTAAAGCGGGGGCTGACGTCAATATTCAGGATAACATGAAAAACAACCCTTTCTTATATGCAGGCGCAGAAGGATACGTTGAAATTCTTAAGCTTACGATCGAAGCAGGTGCGGATCCGGTGATAATTAACCGGTATGGTGGAACTGCATTGATCCCTGCTGCAGAACATGGCCATATAGATGCCATCAAGGAACTTCTCAACAAGACTGATATTGATGTAAATCATGTAAATGATCTCGGCTGGACAGCTTTATTAGAAGCAATTATTTTGAATAATGGAAATGTAAAACAGCAGCAAACTGTGCAATTACTAATCGATCACGGGGCGGATGTGAATACTCCGGATAGAAAGAATGTTACTCCTCTGCAGCATGCACGTGAGAAAGGGTTTAAAGAGATTGAACAGATTTTGTTAAGAGCAGGAGCAAAATAGGCAAAAATGAGAATGAGGAGACGATATAAATGAACAAAAAAGCAAAAGCAATAACATCCATACTTCTTGGATTTACATTAGTAGCAACGGGGTGCAGCGCTGGTGCAAATGCCCAGGAAAATCATAGTAAGCAGAAGCAAGAACAAGTGGTTAAAGAGACTAAAAAGGATCATAAATTAACCAAAGGACAGGAAATGGCTAACATTCTCAGCGGCACAAATTGGCAAGGTACAAGAGTGTATGACAAAAATAAGAACGACTTAACAAAAGAGAATGCAAACTTCATAGGTCTTGCGAAATATGATGTGAAATCAGGAAGATATGAATTTTTCGATGCGGAGACAGGCGAAAGCCGTGGCGACAAGGGAACCTTCTTTATTACCAATGATGGGAAGAAAAGAATATTAATTTCAGAATCAATGAATTATCAAGCTGTTGTCGAAATGACAAAACTAAATAAAGATATTTTTACTTATAAAAGAATGGGGAAAGATGCTAAAGGCAACGACGTAGAGGTATTTGTTGAACATATTCCCTATAAAGAAAATGAGCTTTCTTTTACTGATCCCAACAAGCAGCTGGACGCTGTTACGGGGGATATCGTTAAAGATATAGATGGAGATAAAATTTTAGGCAGTACCCTCTGGAACGGAACAAAGGTATTAGATGAAGACGGCAATGATGTAACAAAGTATAATACGATGTTTATAAGTCTGGCAAAGTTTGATGACAAAACGAATCAATATGAATTTTTCAATCTTGAAACAGGGAAAAGCCGCGGTGATTTTGGCTACTTCGATATTTTGAACGAAAATAAAATAAGAGCCCATGCTTCAATTGGGGCTAATAAGTATGGTGCAGCACTTGAACTTACCGAACTTAACAAGAATAAATTTACTTATAAAAGAACGGGTAAAGACAAAGATGGCAAAGATATAACTGTGTTTGTTGAACATGAACCTTATAAGGGTGATTTTAAACCGAAATTCACTAAATAAAAACCATTAAATAAGAGCAGCATCTTTTCATGAAGGAATGGATTTTTTCCGTTCCTTTTTTGTTTTCTTTAACTTAAACTTTTCTTATTGGAAATGAATAGTATGTTTAAGAACAAATAAAAAGCATAACAAGGCAATGAAAGAAGGAAATACTAAAGAAGAAACGAATGAAATTAAAGAAAGAATGGATTTTATGGGGGAGTCTATGTCAAAGTATATTAGTATTTTTTTCTTATTTGCAATCGTAAGTGTCTTACTCTTTTTTATGTTTGGATCAGTATTTATGGGTGGAGGCAATCCGGCAGAAGAAGCGGTTTATACATTTGGAACCATAATTGTATTACTGCTATCATTTATAATTTCACAGCTTTACTATTTAATAGATTTGTTTAGGAAGAACCGGTAATTCCTGCCTTTATGGCGATTCGATGTGTATTGTTACTAACAATAATTGCAGTAAAGTCCGGTTAGACAATTAAGGACTCTTTTTTATTTTCGCTTAGTGGAAGAATAACTATTAGATTGAGGTGTCACTAATGATATTAGTCAGTTCTTGTTTAGCAGGGTTGGAGGTAAGATATAACGGCACTCATTGCTTAAATCAAAAGATCCGTCAAATGCTGGAGCAGAAGAAGGCAATTACTGTTTGTCCTGAGTTGCTTGGAGGTTTTTCAACACCAAGAGAACCTGCTGAGATAATAGACGGTGACGGAGCAGATGTTCTTGATGGCAAAGCTAAAGTAATTGAAAAATCAGGCAGAGATGTTACCGATTTGTACATAGAAGGAGCCTATATCACGTTAAAAAAGGCCCAAGAGCTGCAAGTTACTGCAGTCGTGCTAAAAGAATATAGTCCCTCCTGTGGAAGTTCAATGATTTATAACGGCGAGTTTAAGGGCAACAAAATTCCTGGAGATGGAGTCACGTCGGCCTTGCTTAAAAGGAATGGCATTAACGTAGTATCAGAAGAGGGGCTGGCAGATTTACTTTTGGAAGAAGGGTCCAATTATACAGACTAAAAATCAAGAGACTGCGCTTAAGCACCCATTTTTTATAATCGAGAAATAGCAAAGCATACCCAAGAAATCTTAGGTATGCTCGTGTTATTAACTTTGGCTTTGTTGAGCCAATCCTTTATCATGGGTGTTTTTTGGCGATTTTTTAGGCACAAAGAAAACTAAAATCAGTGTTGCAAGGGATAGGACTAACATAAAGACATAGGCAGAACTTGAACCAAAGATCGAAGCTAAGCTCTCCAGTTTGCCTGCTGTCATGTTTTCTTTGGACAACTCCGAAGCATATGATGTTGCCTGGATCGTATATAAAGTGATGACAACTGCAGTTCCAATCGCACCTGACAATTGGCGAATGGTGTTGTTAACGGCTGAACCGTGAGATCCCAGCTCTCTTGGCAGAGCATTCAATCCTGCTGTATTTAAAGGCATAGTAATAAAGCTTAGTCCTATTCTCAAAATAATGGTGCGGACCATTAAATACATATAAGTAGTCGATTCGTTCAAATCGATTACTCCCCACATGGAAATACTGACAAATACTAATCCTGTAATAAAGAGTGGTTTTGCACCGTATTTATCATACATTCTTCCAGTAACTGGAGATAAGAACGCGTTGATGATAGCTCCGGGCAATAAAAGCAATCCTGCTTCGAAAGCCGTGAACTCGCGCCCGTCCTGCAGGTAAATAGGCAGAAGGATTAAATCCGCATACATAATCATCGTAATTAGGACATTGATAAGCGATGTGAGAGTGAAGATTTTATACTTAAATACAGATAAATTCAGTAAAGGCTCCTTTGATTTCATCTGCCGCAAGCAGAATAGAGCTGTAAAGAATATTCCTGCAATGATCGTTGTAAGGACTATAGGATTTTGCCATCCTTTGCTTCCCGCGGCACTAAATCCGAATAAAATGCATCCAAAGCCAATCGTGGACAAAATAACACTTGGGAGATCCAATCTCGCTTTTGATGTTTCCGATACATTCATCAAATATTTGAAAGCCAGAACGATGACGATGATTAAAAAGGGAATTAACCCAATAAACAGCCATCTCCATGAAACAAATTCAATAATAAAACCGGATAGGGTAGGAGCAATGGCCGGTGCAAAGATTACTGCAAAGCCAATTTTCCCCATTACACTTCCGCGATGCTCGGCGGGGTATAAATATAGAATGACGGTCATCATCAGGGGCATGATAATTCCGGCGCCGATTGCCTGAATCATCCTCCCTGCCAGCAGCATGCCAAAGTTCAGTGCACAGGCGCTAATGACAGATCCGATGAGTAAAAAGAACATTGAACTAATGAACAGCTGCCTTGTTGTAAACCGCTGCATCAGAAATGCTGTGATGGGGACTAATACCCCATTTACAAGCATAAATCCGGTTGATAACCATTGGACCGTTGCTGCTTTTACGTTGAATTCCTCCATGAAACTGCTCAATGCCACATTTAATAAAGTCTGATTCAAGGTGGATAAGAAACAGCCGGCAATCAGAACGATTAATAATATTTTTTTATTGCTTTCTGTTATTTCATTGCTCATTCATAAACTCCTTCGTTCTGAACTTGTATTCTCAACATGTTGTCGATAAAATTCATAGTAACAAAACCATCTATTCTTGACCATGAACAGTTTTCTTGTGTGTGTTCACTAATCGACAGCATGAATAGGGGCTGTTGAGAAAGTCCATGAAAATCTATAAAGGAGGGTTAGAATGTCTGCGCCGAAAAAGGAAGATCCCCGTACAATCCGTTCAAAGGAAATGTTCAAAACAGCAGCTTTTTCCCTGCTATCAGAGGAATCCGATATTTCAAAACTGACCGTTCAGAAAGTTGCGGCCGAAGCAGGATTAAACCGGACAACATTTTACTTGCACTATCAGGATATTCAAGATTTTCTAACGCAAATTACCGGAGAAATTTTAAGCGGGCTATCTGATAAAATTGCAGCATTGATACAATCGGAAGATCTATCAGAAAAGCAGCAGCTGACCCAATTGCTTGATTATTTATATATCCACAGAAAGTATTTGCTGATCTTATTCAAGATGAATCAATTCGAGGAAAAACTATTCGTATTATTAAAACAGTTAGTAGAAATAAGAAGAAAGAATACACAGAAGGAATTGCCCGGCGAATATGTTTCTATAGATATTAAAACAGCCTCATTGGTAGGCATCATCATGTGGTGGCTAAAGAAGGGACTTCATTTTAGTTCCGATTATATGGCTAATGAAATTCATTTAATGTATAAGGTGAGGCCGCAGTAAAGTGCTGATAGGAAAAACGCTGTGCAGGAGAATTAACCCCAGCTATTTAAGCAGGATCGGTTTCCCAAATTGATCAAATGCATGTCTAAAGTCAAATGCAAAAGAATCAGGTCCATGCTGGATATAAAAATCATATCTATTGAAAGCTTCCTTCCAGGATACATCCGATAACATATCCGTCCACCACACCACATAATTTGGCTGTCTCTCTGGAAGAGGCCCAAACCACTTATTCCTGTCCTGCAATGCCTGCCTATGCAGGCCAGAATAGGTAAACTGATATAAAGATTGAAGGTTTGTCCATACTGTTA
>JAPSKP010000143.1 GCA_031181585.1 Lysinibacillus sp. | reverse complement strand
GATAAATACAGGGGATAATTTTTGCTCAAGTTCGAAAGGTACGCCTGTAGAAGGGAGCAGGTCGTCTGCAGCCCGTGTTTTGTCTGAAAGAATATGAAAGAGGTCATCGTCCGAAAAGTCCGGCTGGTCCAGCACTTTTTGTAATGCAGCTTTTAATGACTCCACTTTCGGCCACGGTGTATTGAGCGTGGCATTCGACATACAGTGAATGCCTGGGGGCACTTCTGTTATATCGTCTGTAATATTATTGTAATGAATCAATTTGTCCCCGTCATATAGAAGTACATTGAAAGGGCCATATAAATCTCGCTTTTCCTGCAGGTCCTTGGCGAAAAAGGCAGCCATGACTTCTGTTTGCAAGAAATCGGTAGCAATCTTACCGCGAGAATAGGTCCCCGTTTCAGCTAATTCCGGGTCTCGGAAATTTGTAATAGCGACCATTCTTCCTTTATTACTGATTCCAAGCCAAGTGCCGCCTCGTTCAGTATCACGTCCGGCTAAAATTTGCGGAGCATCTTCCCATATATGTGCTGGCTCAGTAGGGCGTATGTAGAATTCATCCCGATTGGCAGCGATGATCAGCGGGTAATCGGAGTGTGTTTTATAGCTGAATGAAAGTATACACATTTTTTCACGACCTTTCTATTCAAATTTGCTCACAAGACTGTTTCCTTACTAATCAATTAGGAGCAGAAACATAAGGTAACTCAAAGAAAAAATAATCCATATTCATAATAGTAACTGAAAGCAAAGAAAACGTCTGTAGTAAATAACTATTACAGACCGCAAAGAGCTGGCAGGCTTCTTCTATTTATACCGCAAGCAGTGATTAATTAAACTGATTAAAAAAGGGGGTAGTCAAAAAAGCTATTGAATAGACAATAATCTTTTATCTAAAGGATAATAAAAAGGATGTGACTTATAATAGGCACATCCTTTCGTTTATACATTGAAATATTCATTTTTAAGTTTGACGTGGCGTACATCAACCTCGTGTATCTCAATATTCTGCAGGTCAATTTTATGATAAAAAGCATTAAACTGATCTAATAAATATTGCCAAATTTCTTCTTGTTTTTCGGGTTCGATAGCAGCCGAATCTTCAATGCCATCCATCTTTTCATGCCATTCATCGAGTCGAAGCTCAATTGGAATAAAGAAGGAGATATGGGTGGCTGCCAGTACACTTTCTGAACTATAAAGCAGCTGCGGGTGCTGCGGATCCATATGAACAACTGGATGGACATATATATCAACATCAACCTCGAAAGTCATTTGACAGCTTACGAGAAAGCACTCATTGAATAGGAGAATATTTTGCAGTTCCACATCCTGATAGCCTTTAATCTTCTTAGGTACAAATTTACCTGGCGAACGATAATCGGGATGAATCGAAGCAGGGTTTAGTTTAGTTAGATTCTCCATAATTGCATACTCGATATCACTTTTTAAGTAATATTCAAACATCTCGTCGAGAATAGACATATTTAGATTTGTATTGGCAAACTGCACTAGATAGTCGCCATAGATTTCATCGACTTCGCTTGTTAGGCTGAAACGAAGCAGCTCTGGCATGTAATTTAAGAAACCCCTTACAGATTTGAAGCAAAGCTCGATGCCATGATGTGTTAAGTTTGGATGTGGGAAAAAAGCGTCCAACTGAGAAAGAGTACGGCTATCAGCAAATTTTTCAATAGTTTTTGAAATTAGATAGCACTCCTTCAAGTCATGGTCTGTTATAAAATTAGCATATGTATACCAAGTAAAGGCCTCCTGAACAGATTTTCGGAAATAGGGGTGACCGTTCTCGTCAGTTTCCGCATGATAGAATGGTTCTATAGGAGACAGCTCAAGTTCCACTACTTTATTGATAAGACGTTCATCAGCCTTAACAAACTGAATGATTCCTTCTTTCACATTTTTATGAAAATTTTCCTCGAAATATTGAACTAATTCCTCTTCTGTAACATGAATAGTTACTGTATCTTTCTTTAACAGGTAGTTCATATGGTGGGCAGCAAATTTAGCATCTGTAATCAATTTGGCATAATGAGACTGAAAGCGGTGAAGCACCTCTTTGTAAGATGTTTCACTTATATACAGTTTAATTCGTCCATCCTTTGCTAAACGCTTTAATAGGGATAAATAACCGGTCTTTAAGAAAGGGTCCTTATACAATATATTAGCATCTAAAAAAATGTTCATCCCGACCTATCCTTCCGTTCATCATTTGTAATTGAATTGTAACATGAAATGAGGCGGGGGGAAATGATGGAAAACATAGACATAAGATGCAGGAATAGTAGGAAAGAGGATGGAGGCTTTTTCTATTTAGGATGCGGCCAATCAGCTAGATCAATCGACATTCTTATAAATCTTCAACATGAGGGATAATAAAGGGGAGGCACATGGATGAAATAACTTCTTCTTTTTGATTACGCTTTATTTCCAAACAGAAGACCGAGGTGAAATGACGGCTGCTTTTAAAATGAACCATCATTTCTTTACGGCTTCATATAAAGAGATTTTTCAGCCACCTGCATACAAATCATATCATATGCGCAAGTAGGTACGTGATCCAGTATCTGTTCCTTATATCTAGGAACGGATGAGTCCTTGAAACTTTCGTCAAGCAGGGCATGTCCAAGATGAAGAAGAAGTCCGTCTGTAATCTGTATCGAAGCCGCTTCATTATAAGCTTCAATGCTTGGGATATAGTCCCCCTTCAAATAATGAAGCTGACCGAGAAGAAGGTGGGCTTCAAAATCGTGCGGATTGAGGGAAATATATAGTGTAAGCTGTGCAAGTGCGAGTTCAAAATCCTCATCCTCTATAAAAATACGGGCCTGCTGCAGAAAATCAATTTGTTTCGGCAGAAGCGGCTGCTCGTATTCTTCCAGAGAAGTTGTTTCCCATACGATATGATTAATTTCTGGGAAAACATCGCCGATACGGACATAGTCAATTGGCAACTCGGATAATTTCATCGGATTATTCTTGAAAATCTCTCTTTTTTCATTATAAAGCTCAATAAACAAATCAGCAGAAAACGGTGCTTCTACATAGGTAATACCCGTACATCCAGAAAAAGCACTCTGCTCGATAATTTCCAGCTGGCCATGAAATGTTAAGTTTTTCAAATTCCGGCATTGATAGAATGCATTTTTTCGGATCAGCTCTACAGTGCTTGGTACTTCAATTTCTTCCAGGGAAGAGCAACCAGCAAAGGAAGAGTTGCCGATATTCTTCAGGCCTTCTTGTAATGTGATCGTACGCAGATTCCGGCAGTTAAAAAACAGGAAGTTCCCTAGAAACTCTATTCCTTTTGGCACTGTCACTTCCTTTAAAGCTGTATCGGCAAAAGCATATGCACTAATGTGTTCCATATGCTCCGGCAACTGTACAAACGATAAATTATAACATTCATCAAATGCATAGCTTCCAATCTCTTCGACTGTTTCAGGAACAGTAAGCGACGTAAGGGAATGACACCCTTGGAAGGCGGCTCCCCCAATTCGAGTAACACCATTTTGAATTACTATATGCTCGAGCAATGTACAATTTTTAAAAGCAGAACTTCCGATTTCGATTAAGGTGGCAGGCAACTCGACAGATAGGATTTCTTTATTTGCGAACCCTTCATGAGCAACCATCGTAACTGGCCGTCCATTGAATAGGGCAGGTACAACGATATGAGGCTCGTCCCCAAAATAGAAGATTCCGGACTCGTTCATCCCAAAACCGTAATGTAGTTCAGATGGGTTCATTTCCATATTCTTCACTCCTTTTCTCGTATTTTACCATTTAGATAGTAAACGGTAAAAAGATGTTTTGCTTTCCTGATTTGTTACATATGTATGGTAAGTATAAAATGTAGCTCTTATCGTAAATAGATTGAATCACCGCAGCAGGCGACACAGCGTATAGAAGAGAAATTCTCAATGAAGTTCCCGGCACACGTGTATCTCACTTGCCAATAGTTGAAAATACCATGTAACTGATGACCTTATGAAGACGGAAGTAAGGCATTTAATGTACATCTCTTTTTATTTATGCTATTACATCCCGATGGATGCCTCAAAAATAACGAGAATTATTCTATATCCTTTGGTCTTTATTAGAGCCTAATAAGCGAGAGAAGAAATATTACAAGGAAAAATGCGGGTATCTTTAATCTTACATAGCGCTGTGCCGTGCAATTCTCTCTCTAAAAAAAGTTGGACCGTTGTCGTAATCTGCTAGAACTTTCTCTATTTATTATATAAGCAAGAAAAGAAGGGGTTATGCCGATTTTATTTCAATTCATGTGCTCAACGCTAATAATAATGAATAAGCCAAATATAAAAGCGCTCAACATTGTAGTTGAATGCTCAGAGGGAAGACAAAATGCCTTGAGGGAGGGACTCTCAAGGCATTTTGTCATTTTCGCAGGTAGTTGAATGTAATTTTCAACTGAGTTTTCTTTGTGAATCGCCTCTACGAGACGCTTTCATCTCATATCAGGCAGCTTGCCATGTCCAAGTGGCAAGCTTTTTTAAATTTATGGCAGCAAAAGTAAGCATCGCCTGCATGGACAATTTTTTAAGCCCCCGTAGGGTTATCGGGCGCATACGATGCTTTTTTTCGCATCAGCAAAGACACGCTCGATTGTTTCTTTGTGTTTTGCATAAATCTCTTTTACTTCAACATGACGACGTAAATGTTCCGCCTCCTCAACGTATTCTTCCCCTTTTCCTCCCGATCTAAATTTAGCTCCGCCTGGAGCTTCTCTTCATAAGCACGTGTTTCCTTCAAGTTGTTCGCGTTCATTGATTTGGTTTTTCGTCATCATAGTTATCATCACCTCAGGATAGTAGGAAATGCAGAAGGACCACCCTTTTTCAGTAGCTGATACAAGTCGATTGAAGTGGCAGGCGCGAAGACACCAACGGGAACAGCACGAGCCGAAGCACCCGGACTGAGCGTAGCGAGGGAGAAGGCTAAGGCCGTGCCCGTGGTAAGCGTAGCGCCTAGAGCGGAAATCGACGATTCTTACTATGTATTGTAAATAGAAAAAAGGCTGAAGACAATTTCAAATTTCTTTGAGTTTGTCTTCAGCCTGAGCGCTCAACATTGTAGTTGAACACTTTCAGTAAACCGAAATTAATTTTTAAATAATAATAAATAGATGAAATAAGGAGCTCCGATTATAGACAGGACAATGCCGACTGGCAGCTCAAGTGGTGCTAAGACTACACGCGCTAGTGTATCAGCAGCTAGAACCAAAAGTCCCCCAAACAATAAACAGACCGGCAGCATGCGTTGATGACGTGTTCCGACTAAAGCACGAGCGATATGAGGAGCAATGAGTCCCACAAATGTGATTCCGCCTCCGATGGCTACACAGCTGCCGGCTAGTGCTACCGCAATGAACAAAAGCTTGCCTCTTTCTTTATTTACATGAACACCAACGCCAATTGCTGATTGTTCTCCTAAATTCAGGACATCCAGCGTACGAGCTTTATATAAAG
>JAPSKP010000045.1:22422-25716 GCA_031181585.1 Lysinibacillus sp. | reverse complement strand
ATCACAGCTACATCGATTGGAAACTCTTCTGTTTGCGGTTTTTTTAGACGCAGGCTTGATAATGCCATAGAGTCCTCCGCTTCAATTTGAACATCGATATGCGGGATGACACCCAGGACTGGAATGTTTGTGTATTCCTCAAGCCATTTAACCCCGCTATCAAGCAGCTCTTTCATGCCCCGGAATTTATTAATGATAATTCCTTTAACACGTGCTCTTTCGTCGTCATCTAACAGCATCAGCGTCCCGACGAGAGAAGCGAAAACCCCGCCTCGTTCAATATCAGCAACCAAAATAACAGCTGCATCTGTCTCGTGGGCCATACGCATGTTTGCGATATCCCGCTGCTTCAAATTAATTTCAGCCGGACTTCCCGCTCCTTCAAGAACAAGAATATCGTACGAATGGGATAAACGTGTTACCGACTCTCTTACTTTTGGCATAAGCATTTCAACCAGCTGCTCCCGGTAGGTCACTGCATCGATATTTGTAAAATGCTTCCCGTGCACGATGACTTCTGACACCATATCCCCTTTAGGCTTAAGCAGCACAGGGTTCATATCGGTTGTTGCTGTAGTTCTTGCTGCTTCTGCCTGCACACCTTGAGCACGCCCAATTTCACCCCCGTCCTCCGTTATATAGGAATTGAGTGCCATGTTTTGTGATTTAAAGGGTGCTACACGGTAACCGTCGTTTGCTAATATTCTGCACAATGCGGTACAGATGACGCTTTTCCCCACATCGGATGCTGTCCCTTGAATCATAATCGCCTTCATTAGAATTCAAGACCTTTCACAGCTGTCCGGTCTTGGTC
Source organism: Lysinibacillus sp. (assembly GCA_031181585.1). Classification (GTDB taxonomy): domain Bacteria; phylum Bacillota; class Bacilli; order Bacillales_A; family Planococcaceae; genus Lysinibacillus_B. Next base: position 24,902 of record JAPSKP010000045.1, on the reverse strand, counting down.
AGCGTAGTAATGCTTCGTCGGCTCAATTGTCGATACAAGATCTGCGAGTGCGATAACTGCAGTATTTGCTGACCGCCCTGTAATGACAACATGCATATGCTGAGGGCGGTTCTGGATTGCTTCCAATACTTCTGCAAGAGGAAGTACATCATCAATTGGAAATTTTGTGATCGCCAGTGCATTATTCAGTTCATCAAGAACAAGTACATCCGTAGACTCATCCTGAAGAGCTTGCTTGGCTTTCATCCATGCTTTTTTGAGAGCAATCCGGTGCTCTTCCGGCGTTTTCGTCCAAGTAAAGCCGATGCCGAGCTGTTCCGTTTCAACACCGAGCTTTCGAAGTGCAAGCTGTTCACCGTATGTGCGTTCAGGTGATTTAATAAACTGCAGGTACTTCACTGACATACCACGCCCAATCGCCCGGATTGTCAGACCGAGTGAAGCAGTCGTTTTTCCCTTGCCATCTCCTGTATAAACAAGCACCAATCCTTTTTTCGTCAAGGTTATTCCTCCTAAAGCCAAGTCGTCTTTTCACTAAAATGAGTGCGTTTCTTTTCCGCTGCGGGTGCTTCCGCCGGATAACCGATAAACAATGTTCCGATGACACGCTGATTGTCTTTTGCGCCGATGAATTGATGCATCCGCGCGTCATGAACAAGCCCTACACCACGTGTACGCCAAACAAAACCAAGTCCAAGCTCTTCTGCTGTCAGCCACATAGACATGATGGCGCTGGAAACAGCAAATTCATTATCTTTGGTTGCTCCCTCATCACCTTCTACCGTATCGGCAGTTACAACAATTACAAGAGGCGTTGTTTGAACGACCGCAAGGGAACTTGCCACAAGTTGAGGTTTCGTAGGGAAACGTTCTTCTAAATAGGCTGATGCCAATTCTTCATAACGAGAGAGACTCTCTCCCTGTAGAACATAAAAATGCCATGGCTCACGCATACGGTCATTTGGTGCATATGTTGCCGCCTGCAGCAGCTGTTCAACCTTTTCCCGTTCCACCGGCTTTTGTTCATACTGCCGGATTGCCCGTCGCTGCTTCAATTTTTCAAGTACCGTCATGTACTCATCACCCTTTCTTCATACCATTCAATTTGCTCTCTTACCTTTACAACATCACCGACTAGAATCATTGACGGATTTCGTATATTTTCGTTTTGAATACATGCCGCAATTGTTTCAAGTGTCGCTGTAAAGGTACGCTGTTGGTCCATTGTGCCCCATTCAATAACGGCTACAGGTGTATCACAAGCCTTGCCGTTTGCCATCAACTGAGCTGCGATATGTTCGATGTTTCCAACACTCATATAGAAAGCGATCGTATCAATCCCCTTTAAAGAGGACCAATCTATAAAGTCTTGTCCTTTTTCAGCTCTACCATGGCCGGTAACAATGGCAAAACTTGTCGCATAATCACGATGAGTTACCGGTATGCCTGCATAGGCAGGGGCTGCGATACCTGCTGTAATACCGGGTACAATTTCAAATGGGATTCCAGCTTGTTTCAAAACAGCTGCCTCCTCAGCTCCGCGGCCAAATACAAAGGGGTCTCCTCCTTTTAGACGAACGACACAATGCCCCTTCAATCCTTCTTCTACCAGTAATTCATTAATTTCGTCTTGGATCAGCGCATGCTTTCCAGGCTCTTTTCCACAATAGACCAACCTTGCTGACGATTTTGCATGTTTTAATAACTCTTTATTAACGAGACGATCGTAGGCGATGACATCGGCACGCTGTATGCACTCCAGACCGTATACAGTTATTAGCTTCGGATCACCTGGACCTGCGCCAACTAGATACACCTTTCCATTCATCTTGTTGTCTCCTTTTGCAGCAGCTGCTGTAGAAACTCCTGGCATCTCTCCGTATTCCCTTGTCGAATCCATTGTAGGATCTCAGAAGAGACGAGTGTCTGCAGTGCTTGCTTTCTTATTGTAGGATCTTGTATTGTATCCATTAACTTAACACGGGCTTGCTTTAAAAATGCCACATACTGTTCATAAGCCTCATCATAGGCAGCAGACAGTTCCTCTTTTACCTTCCTTGTTAACGTCGGACTTGCTCCAGAGGTAGAGGCAGTGAGTAAGAAATCTCCGCGCCGCACGACTGCCGGGTTAATGAAATCTACACGCCCCTTCGCATCTGCCCGGCTAAGGAGCTGCCAATGCTGTGTAGCTTGTTCGACTGCATCATTTATTTCCTCAAGGTTAGTTGCAGCAAATATTAAGGCTGCTCCGTCCAGATCACTTGCTTCAAAATGTTTTTCACGCCATGTTGCTGCACCTTGAAGAACGTAATCTTGTATCTCAGGTAAAATCGCTGGACTAATGATGACGATTTCTGCTTTTGTCGGTAATAAAGACTGTAGCTTTTGTCTCGCCACATGACCGCCGCCTACGATCACCACTTTTTTGTAATCAAGATTCAAAGAGACTGGATAATAACTCATCAACACCCCTCCTTACA
>JAPSKP010000045.1:18997-22322 GCA_031181585.1 Lysinibacillus sp. | reverse complement strand
AGGACTGCACCGGCAGCTTCTAACAACTCCAGATTCTCTTGATAATAAAAATTGAACGCAGCATCCTTTGCCACGGCTAAATGAACTTTTTCAGCTTTCTTTTTTTCAAAAATAGTAGAAGCATCAGGTAATTCGGGTGCCCTTGTAATGGCTAATAGCTGGTCTAGATCGACAGTTTCTTCAATCTTTTTTGCGAGTGCTGCAAAATACTCATCAAGTTCTCCCCGTTCAATGGCAGGTACTAAACCTAGATGGCGGCTCGGCAATGGTTCAACTGCGCCTTTTAGCAAATAACCGATAACCGGTACTTGGCATTCCTGTTCGATTGCTGCCTTTACGATATCAAAATGTCCTTTGCTGCCCAGCTGATTAACAATGACACCAGCAATTTGGATTTCTTCGTTCAAAACTTGAAACCCTTTTACGATAGCCGCAACACTTCGCGCCATGCTTGCTGCATTGACGATTAAGATGATCGGGCTTTTCGTTATAAGGCTTATTTCCGCTGTAGAACCAGTATCTTCTAACGGAGATTTACCGTCATACAGTCCCATAACTCCTTCGATAACCGCGACGTCTGCATCTTTTGAGGCTCTGCTGACAATTGACTGTACAACATCATGTGAAAGCATCCAGCTGTCAATATTTCGTGACGGACTTTTTGTAACGGCAGTATGATAGGAGGGATCAATATAATCCGGCCCGCATTTAAACCCTTGTACAGAATACCCTCTATCCATCAAGGCCCGCATAATGCCAATTGTCAGCGTCGTTTTGCCGACCCCGCTCCCAGTACCGGCTAGAACGAATCGATTAATCATGGGACCCCTCCTTAAATAATAATCGTGCTACTGAGATGGTTGTGTTACCACTTTTCTTTTTAGTAAGGATGAGTTCGGACGTATTTGCATAGCGCATTGCAGCAGGTTCACTGACACCGTAAGCACCTGTATATTTAAACACCGTCTCTGAAGGATTCGGCAATGGTATTTCGTTTAACTGTTCGGGGGTATAGGTGATAAATTCCCAATCATATTTAGCTGCTACTTGCAAAAATGCTTCTTCATCCTTTTTCAGGTCAATAGTTGCCAGTGTTTTCACGCTTTTTACGGAAAGCTGCAGCTCTTCTAGTGTCTGTAAAATCACCGTCTCTACCTCTTCAAGCGGGGTACCTCTATTACAGCCCATACCAATAACAAGAGATTTCGGGCGGTATACAACACCGTTCTCAAGGAGCACTTTTTCTTTTTCCGTTAATATCCTATCTGTAATAAGAAGGCTTGCATTTGGCTTTGCTTCGATTGCCTTGTTCATATTGTCGTAAAGGTGTAAGTTCGGGGGCATCGGTGTATCATGCATCCACCAGTCTGTTTCGCCAGTTTCCTGTACAATAGCGACCGGCTCCTCATTGACTACAGCAGCACTGACCGGTGTCAGCTTATCTTCCGCATCCCACACCCACCCGAAGCGTGCACCAAACAAATCAACAGGAATCGTTTTTTGCACGTCAGATGCCGTAGTAATGACAGGTTTAGCACCTATTGCCTCCGCCACCTCTTTCGTTAAAGCATTCGCACCGCCAATATGGCCGGATAAAACACTAATGACATGCTCGCCTTTATCATCAACAACGAGGACTGCCGGATCGACCTTTTTATCTATTAATAATGGTGCGATCATTCGGACGACTGCACCAAGCGAAATAATTAAAATCATTCCTTTATATTGTTTAAAAAGAGCAGGGAGCAGCATTCGCACCGAGCCATTAAAAAGCTGAATACCTCTAAGCTCCTCGTCTCCATACGCAAATTTCCCCATATAGTAAACATCTACATAAGGAAAAAGTGAGGCATAGCGTCTTGCATGTGCTACGCCATGTTTTGTGATTGCAACCAAGGCATATGGTTTTTTGACAACAATTTCAGGGGTGATCCCTTCCTGCAGCTCAATCATTTCTTCACACCTTTGCGATAACCATGTGTAAAGGTTTCATCATATAATTTTGAGCGATATTCCTTTTCATGGATATTTGGATCAAGAGCCCAGCCTGCTAAAATCATAGCGTGCTTACGAATTCCATTTATACGCATTGCTTCATCCAGCTCAATAAGCGTTGTTCGAACGATCTTTTGGTCCGGCCAAGAAGCACGCTGAATAACTGCTACCGGCGTATCATCGGACCAGCCGGCAGATTGCAATTCTTTGACAATTTTCTTTGTCAATGTCGCACTTAAGAATAGGGCAATCGTACAATGATGACTTGCTAATTTATGTAATTGCTCAAACTCCGGTACGGGTGTACGTCCCTCTGCCCGTGTAAGAATAAGCGTTTGTGTTAAATCAGGAATTGTCAGCTCTGCGCCGACAGCTGCTGCAGAGGCAAAGACGGAGCTTACACCTGGTATGATTTCATAACCGATGCCCCGCTCTTTTAATAAAGCAACCTGTTCCATCGTTGCACCATACATCGCAGGATCCCCTGTGTGCAGCCGAACGACCATTTTTCCAGCTTCAACCCTTGAGATAATGCAGTCAACCATCTCCTGCAGATGCATTCCAGCTGTACGAATGATCTCAGCGGCCGGATTTCCTTTTGTAATCAGTTCCTCACTAACGAGTGAATCGGTATACATAATGACATCCGCTTCCTGAAGCTTTTTCAACCCTTTTACTGTAATTAAATCCGGGTCTCCAGGACCTGCCCCTACAATCCAAATTTTCTTCGTCATTTTCGCACCACCATACATGATAAATAGTTCAGTTCAGCTCCTGCCAAATCGTCAAGCTGCCAAATAATCTCCTCATCCGATGTCACCTTTGTCACCACATGTGCTCGGTCATAAAGCCCCATTTCCTTCAGCAAGGCTAGCATTTCATCCATTACCTTTGCGATTTTGATAAATACGATTGCATCATGGTCTTCGATTGCTTTTCTCATAGCGTTCATATCCTCATGTGCCGGAATCATCGCTACATGCTCATCTCCATCCGCAAGCGGAATACCAAGACGATTTGCTGAGCCATTAAAGGAAGAGATCCCTGGGATTGTTTCAATCGGTACCTCCGGGTAAAGCTCTTGCATGAGCTTCATCAAATGAATAAATGTACTAAATAACATCGGATCGCCTTCTGTCACAAAGGCAACATCTTTGCCAGTGGATAAGTATTTATAGATTTCTTCAACCGATTTTCTCCACTCCCGATTGAGGATATCTTCGTCTTTTGTCATCGGAAATACAAGTCCAACCATTTCCTTTTCTGCTGGATTAATGTATACATCGACAATTCGCTGTGCATAGCTCTTGCTGCCTCGTAATTTCTTTGG
>JAPSKP010000045.1:0-18897 GCA_031181585.1 Lysinibacillus sp. | reverse complement strand
AAATCAGCAGCATTTTTTTCGATAGCATAGACAGCCCCCTCACGTGCAATTTTTGCCGCCTCAATCGCAACCGACCCTGTACATGTACCAATATCCCAGACGATACTTTGCTTCGTCAGCTGCAATGCCTGCAAACTCAATATCCGGATTTCTTTTTTTGTAATAAGCCCCTTATCAGGTTTACGCTGACTGAATAATTCATCGTCTATTCCTAGAGGATAAGAAGCAGGCTTTGTAATTTGGCGCAGGATGACAACATTTAAAGGTGAGAAGCTCTGTTTTTCCATGTCATCTAATGAGTAAAATCCGCAGCGTTCGTTTGTACCTTCCAAGTTTTCAGCTACAAATGCTTCATATTCTGTCATGCCGTAATGCTTCAAATAGTTTGCAATAGCATTCGGTGTATTGTGCTCATCTGTTAATACAGCAACCTTTTTATACCCATCAATCTTTTGGGCAAAGCCTTTGATAGAGCGTCCATGAAGGCTCGTAATGTATGCATCTTGCCATGATTCCTGCATACGGGAAAAAGCAAGCTGCAGCGAACTTGCATAAGGGTAAATTTCCAGCGGTACCTTTTTCGCCAATACTCCGCCAATTCCATAAAACAATGGATCACCTGATGCCAAAATGACAACCGATCGAGTTTCTTCTATTAAATTGTCCGCTATTTTAGAGAGACCGCCCTTTAATACCATTTTTTCACCTGCAAAATCCGGGAAAAAGCTCAAATGACGTTCTCCGCCAATAAGCACTTCACTTTCTTCAATCCAACGTTTATATTGAGGCAGGAGACCATCCGCTCCGTTATCCCCGATTCCAATCATTTTCATCGATTTCATCTATATTTTCAGCCTTTCCTAAGCATTCGCCCTTCATGGAATAAAGCGATGTGGATACGTTGATACCGCCCCTTACATGTGCGATCGCATGGTAGCAGCAGCTTTTACACATCTCTTCAAAAAATTCCGGTACATTGTGTTCAAGCATCCATTCTCCTACCTGTGAAGCCGTATTTGCTTCTACTACTTCTGATACTAACGTTTCAGGAGCGCCTGCCTTGCGAGCAAGCTGCTGCAAAAAGTGAAAGTCAACAGGCGCACTTTTGGAGTGCACCATCATGACACCTTGCGCAACCTTCGAAAACTTGCCCATCATGCCAACGAGAGACACATTCCGTATACCCAGCCGCTTGATATGCTTCAATGTAAAACCAACGAAATCGCCCATTTCAATAAAAGCTTCCTCCGGTAATTCCGGGTATTGCTGCATTGCATATTTTTCACTGCGTCCCCCTGTTGTAATGACAAGATGATCACAGCCAGCAGCCTTTGCTACACTAATCGCCTGTACAATACTTGCCATATAGGCTGAACTTGAAAACGGAACGACAGTACCTCTTGTTCCTAAAATCGAAATACCGCCGATAATACCGAGGCGTCCATTTAATGTTTTTTTGGCGATTTCCTCACCATCCGGAACGGAAATTACGGCTTCTACCCCCTGCTCTATAGCAAACTGCTTAGTCACTTCCTCTATGACCTGCTGCAACATCTTTCTAGGTACAGGGTTGATTGCTGCTTCTCCTACCGGCACAGGAAGCCCCGGCTTTGTGACTCGGCCGACACCAATACCACCGTCAATACGAACACCAGGAGTTGGCAATAAGCGGACTGTACTTTGGATACGGGCCTGATGGGTTGCATCTGGATCATCTCCAGCATCCTTAATCGTCTCACACATCACTGCATCTTCCGTGACCTGGAATGATTCAACTTGAAATGTCGCAAATTGACCGACCGGCAAATGAATCGTTACCTGTTCTGGTACCTCTTTTGTGATAAGCGCTATAAGAGCTGCCTTCGTCATTGCGGTAGCACATGCCCCGGTCGTATAGCCGTGCCGCATTTCTGAAGGGTCTTTTTTACTTTTCTTCTTTTGCTCGTTCATCTGCTAAAATCGAGATGGCATTCAGTGCGGCAACTGTTACCGTACTACCACCTTTACGTCCTACGTTTGTAATGAATGGTATCCCTTTTAATAGTGCCAGTTCTTCCTTTGATTCAGCAGCAGATACAAATCCGACCGGCATACCAATTATTAAATCGGGCTTAGCAATTCCTTCCTTAATCAGACGGATCAATTCCAGCAATGCTGTTGGTGCATTTCCGATTGCATAAATACCGCCTTGGTGTTCACGAACTGCTTTTTGCATGGAAATTATGGCACGTGTTGTTCCCTGTTCTTTCGCCTCTGCCCATACGTCTGGATCTGCAATATAGCAGTGCAAATCTCCTCCATGTTTTTGGAAACGTTTACGTCCTGCACCGCTTTCGATCATTTGCACATCGGCAATGACATGTTTCCCCTTTAAAATTGCTTGAATGCCCGCTTCCACTGCATCTGGTGTAAAGAGAACACTGCGTCCCAGCTCAAAATCAGCTGATGCATGGATGACACGGCGAACAACCATCCACTGTTCATCTGTGAAAGAGTGTTCTCCCATTTCTTCCTTGATAATCGAAAAGCTATAATCATAGATTTTATCCGGGTCTACCGTGAGTGGTGTAAATGCTGTATTGAAGTTCATATTGGCCATCAGAAAATTCCTCCTACTTGCTGCTCTACCTCTTCAAACGTAGTACAGCGATTTTTATATTCAATCGTTGGTCGTTTAATTAAAATAATCCCGATTCCAAGCTCTAAGGCCGCTTCCATTTTTTCATCGATAGAGCCGACCTTTCCACTTTCCTTCGTCACCATCTGGGTTACCCCATATTGTTTGTAAAGGGCTATATTCAGCTCTTTGGAAAATGGTCCTTGGATAGCAATGATATCTTTTTGAGCCAGACCAAGTACTTCACACTTCTCCATATTATCTTTATTGGGCAGCATACGGCATAACAGCCGAAGATCCTCGCCCAGCAAATGCTTCGTAAAAGTTGCAAGTGTTTTACTACCCGTCGTCAGCATGATTGTCCCTTTGCGTTTTTTCGCGACAAGGGCCGCTTCTTCATAGCTATCTACCTTCGTAATGAGGGCATGTTCAAATGACACATCCGGCCGTTCGTATCTTATATACGGAATATTCCGACATAAACTGGTATTCATCGCCGTTTTTGACGCCTCTTCTGCGAACGGATGACTAGCATCTACAATGCATGTTACAGACTGCTCGTCTACTAACTCTAGCATCTGTTCTTCATTCAACCGGCCGACTCGATACGGAATTCCTGCTTCTAGGAGACTCGCAGCTGCTGAATCCGTCACAACAGATGCCAGAAGGCTATATCCCTTCTCTTGCAGTCGGACCGCAAGTGCTCTAGCATCACTTGTCCCTGCCAAAAATAAAATCATGGAAATCCTCCTAATCACCGCACGGAGCTGGCTCAACTTCTATTTTGGAGCTCATATCGTGGTACGTGTAATGCAAAATTTTCTTCACGCGCTTGAAGTATTTGAACAAGCGCTCGTTCGGATGTGCATTTTGCTTATATTCATCAATTATCCTCGTCAATAGCGGAACAATTTCTTCCGGCTCTATTCCCTCAGCTACAGGCTGTGCTGCGTGAGCTGTCCGGCCGACTGGCTTGGCACCAATGAATAAATCAAATTTCTTTTTGCGATAAACGATTCCAATATCATCAAAGACTGCACGATAACAGGCCATTCCGCAGCCGTTAAAACCGATATGTAATTCCTTCGGCAGCTTCATTCCACCAAGTGTCTGCGCAATTTCTTCTGCATATGGTATGGATTCAGCTTTTTCGCCATAGCAGAAATCACATGCCTTCACATTCAGCACGTCTCCAATCGGCAGTACAAGCAGCCCTTCACTACGCAGGCGACCTACAACCTCTTCCGGCTGTTCCGTCGGCATTTTCACAAGCAATCGATGCTCTGGTGTATATTCAATTGTCCCTTCCTCACCGACTATCTCCGCTAAAAGCATCATTTGCTTTGGTGTAATAATTTTATTGGCAACTCCAGGGCTTACAGCAAACTCAAAAATCGATTCGATTTTTTGCTCCACGATAACGGAAGATTTCCCGCTAACAAGTTCCAATGCCATATGTGCCATTTCCAGCGTGCTTTTTTTCGGCTTTTCCATTACGGCTATTTTTTCAAACCCAGTCTGTGCTTCACCTGTTTCCTGATCGAGTGCCCATGGTTCATTTTCCTTGCGCAAGCGCTGATGCGGCTTGAGCGGCTGCACCTCTTCACCAAGCGTATATTTACGCTGATATCCTCTAGGTGTAATAATCTTGTTGTCATAAAAGAATGTCGAAGAGTTTCCTACAACCACGGTTGTCAGCATCCCAATATCATGGTCAAGCATTTCAGCGAGTGTCGTCAGTACGATGTTCTGACTTTCACGGTAGGCGCTTTTCACTAAACCAACAGGTGTTGCCGGCGAGCGGTATTTAAGTAAAATACGCTGAGCTTCAACAATCTGCCTAGTACGGCGGCCGCTTTTCGGATTATAGAACGCTACGACAAAGTCTGCCATTGCTGCTGCTTCGATGCGCTTTTCAATAACTGTCCAAGGTGTTAAATGGTCACTTAAGCTGATCGTACAAGCGTCGTGCATGACTGGAGCACCGAGCAGGCTTGCACAGGAATTAATTGCTGAGATGCCAGGTACGACTTCTACCGCTACTCCTGTTGCTTCAGTCCATCCTTGTTCAATCAGCACTTCATATACGAGACCAGCCATCCCATACACCCCTGCGTCCCCACTTGAAATGACCGAAACAATATTTCCTGCTTCTGCCTGGCGAACAGCTTCCTGCGCGCGTGATACTTCTTCTGTCATCCCGGTACTAACGATAGATTTAGCCGTTACTAGATGCTCGATTAACTCAACATACGTTTTGTAGCCAATGATATAATCACTTTGCTTTAGAGCATCCACTGCACGTTTTGTAATATGCTCATAGTCGCCAGGACCAAAGCCGACAACGAATATTTTTCCCTTTTCCAATTTGTCCCCTCCAATTAGAAAGACATTTCACGGCCAAAATCGGCTGAAATGTTGAACTTTCTTTTGCAGATATCCATAAAAAAACTTTCGTATTTCATGAAAAAAAGCCTGTATTCCCTTTCCGGAGGAATACAGGCTTGTGAATTTATATAGCGTATATACAAAAACATCTCCCAGCAATCGCTGGTTACCTGTACTTCCCCCTCCGAAAAGTCAGTTTCGCATCATAAAGCAGGTTTCCTGGCTCTTGCTTCCTCTTACTCTCACACCTTCCCCGCTATATGCGAGTGGTGTTGTGATTTCATCAGCAATTACAGTAGCGGGGGCTGCGCTCGATTTTCACGAACTTCCCTATTATCTCAAGTAATTGAGCACTTTATGATGTAGCTTATTCAATTGTTTTAAAACTTGTCAGAACAGCATATTCACGCCTGTTTAGCTGCACTATGGAACATATACATGGAAATTCCACATGCACGGATAGCTGGCTCTAATGCCTTTACGGTTCAGTAACGCAAAGTTTTAAGTTTTCTTACCTTGTAAAAAGGGTGGCATTTTGTGCCACCGCTTTTTGGCTCATCAACTATTCGGCAAGTAGTGTTGAGCCTCTCCATTTTCTTTTCTCGAGTACATGAAAATGCTAATCGCTGATCATTGTCCACATGTCATAAGCGTAAGCAGCATTTACAAAATAAAAAAGCCGCCTCTTTATTCGGCAGCTTGAAATGGATACGCAAAAAATCTGCGCCCACTTCCTATACCCCGAAGAAATGTACAGTCGCCCAGCAAGGCAGGTCTCCTGGCTTCGCTTCATCCTTTGACGGCCCTTCCCGTATTTTCATACAGTGGGTTTATGTCGTCATCGTCAGCGTTTACAGTTGCGGGGACAGCGACGGCTTTACACCGTTCTTCCCTTTTAAACTACATAAAGTAGTACCTTGACTAGAACTATCACAATATATGGTTATATTAACAGGACCTAGTATAGCATGACTCTAAATTTTCTGTAAAGTCATTTTTTTCACGTTCCACTCTCCATTACGGTAATCAATCACCAAATATTCCCCGCCTGAGAGCATACCTTCTTGCCACAAAGTTGAAATAGGGCGCTGTTCAAGTGCCGCATACAAACAAGCAATCGAGACACCATGTGAAACAACAGCAATGTTTTGCTGCGAGACATGACATAAGCTTTGGAAAAACTCGAACATGCGCTCAGTTACTTTGCTGAATGGTTCCTGTGATACAGCAGTAAATGCTTCGGGTTGTTCACAATAACTGCGATACGCGGATTGCTTTAGCAGCTCTTTTACTTCTTGCCCTTGCCACTCTCCTAAAAATATTTCACGTAAGCGGTCATCTTGAATAATATGCTTTCTCGGAAACATAAGCTGAGCCGTCGTTACAGCTCGGCCAAGATCACTCGCATACACAACTTCCGGCTGCCAATCAACAGCTTTGGCCTGCCGCTTTCCCCATTCCGTCAGCGGCGAATCAAGCCACCCCTGGAGTAATCCCTGCTTATTCCACTCGGTCTCGCCGTGCCGATAGATTCTAATTGTTTTGTACATATTCCTTCAACACCTGCTTAAATATGTTCATCTGTTCTGGCCGCTTTAAAGCCACTCTAAACCATTTTCCATCTAGCCCAGTATAATTTTTTGTATGTCGGAGGACAACCCCCCGCTTGAGAAGATAAGCAAAAAAGAAATCAGGATGATAGATTGCCGGCAGTTTGAATAATAGAAAATTCGCCGAGCTGTTCGATACCTCACACCTATACTCCTGCAAAAATTCAGTTATATCTCTTCTCATTTTTGCACTATGCTGCCTGGCATCTTCAGTATACAGATGCTCTTGAAGACATAGACATCCTAGTTGAATGGCAACACCACTCACATTCCAATGGGGAAATAATCCAGCGAACTGCTGTGCACGCTGACTAATTATATATCCAAGCCTTATCCCTGCCAGTGCGTACATTTTTGTCATTGACCGCAGGACAATAAGATTCTCGTATTTACTGACAAGAGGTATGACACTTTCCACTTCATCTGTCCAATCCATAAATGCTTCGTCCACTACAATGGCACATTCTACTTTCCGCCCATACTCCAAAAGTTCCTCTATTTGTAATTTCGATGTTAAGACACCTGTCGGATTATTTGGATTGCATAGATAGAGTGCATCAAGCTTTGCCATTTGTTTTTTTAGCTTTTCCGTAGAAAAACGATATGTACAAATATCATCGACAAGAATTTGTTCTACTTGTACTTTTTCTTGCAGCAAGGTGCGTCTATATTCTGAGAAAGACGGCTCCACCAGTCCAACCGTTTTTCCTGAAAAATAACAGGCTAGCACCATTAGACATTCAGCGGCTCCATTTCCTGCGATAACCTGCTCGGGTATCACCTGATGAAACTGTGCTGCTTGCGAGCGGAATGGCTCGGCCTGTTCATTTGGATAGTGCGATACAGCATCAATCATCGAAGTCCAGGCTTGTCGTACGGATTGTGGAACCCCTGCCGGATTAACATTTTCACTTAAATCAATAATAGTCTCTGGCACCTTTAAGCCAAGCATTTGATACAGGCTCTCTGCATTAGCTCCATGTGCTGGATAGTGCAAGAACAATCCCCCCTATAACAATCAGAAAATAAATAGTGACTAAATACATTTGTTGAATGGAATGTAAAATATGCTTTTTTTCCATTATGAAAATCTGCTGCCCCATGTACGCTCGAAATGATTTTTTTCCACCATAAGCATTTTCACCGCCAAGACGTATACCTAACTGGACCGCAGTCGCTGCCTCTAAATAACCGCTATTTGGACTAGGATGCTTTTTCGCATCATTTTTCCATTCAGCAAAACGATTTACAAACGGCTTATACATTGCCGCTTTCGTACAGGCAAGTAATAAAAAACCGGTTAGTCGACTCGGCAGAAAGTTAGCGATATCATCCAGCTTCGCTGCCGCATAACCGAAATCCTGATATCGTTCATTTTTGTAAGCAATCATTGAATCAAGCGTATTGATCGCCTTATACACCCAGGCACCGGTTGCACCAAATATTAAGCCATAAAACAAAGGAGCTGTCACCCCATCGCTTGTATTTTCTGATACTGTTTCAACCACACCTCGTACAATTTCACTTTCTTCTAAGTGTTCCGTATCCCGCCCAACAATCCAGCCAAGCTTTTCCCGTGCTGTATTCAGGTCTCCAGCATGTAATGCATTGTAGACAAGCATCGCCGCCTCATCCAAGCTTTTTTGAGCCAATGCCAAACTGATAAGAGCGATTTCAACTAGTACGCCTATTGTCCAATGAACCATATAACTGAGCCAAACAATACTGCCAACGGTTAAAGCTGTTATTAACACAGTCACCGCTACAAGAAGTAACCCTTTACATTTTCTCCCGCTGCCTTTATTCCATAACTTCTCTAAAAAAGCAATTAACCGGCCGATCCACACAACCGGATGCGTCCATTTTTTAGGGTCACCTAGTAATCGGTCGACAAATACAGCACCGACACCGATGAGAACATGAATCAAAACACCACCTGCTTTACAAAATTTTTCAATAAATATTTCCACTATACTACATGCTTTAATTTTTTTGAATAATCTTTTAAAGAAATCCCTTTTCTAAGCAAAAAAGCCATCCCGTAAAAACGGGATAGCTTCTAATATTATTTTGCTGCTATGTCGACAATTCGACCTTCTGTTTCAGTTGGAATTGTAATGCCGCTTGTTAAATGTTCAGCAAAGTTTTCCCAATCTGATAAACCTAAATCTGTTACACGACCATCATCATAAGCAGCTTTAAACATAGTAAATCCATCTCCACCTATTGCAGTAAACGCATTTGTAGCAACTGTATATGTTTTGCCATCTTCGAGTGCAGTAGAAGTACCGTCTTCATTTAATAATTCTACAGACACGATACGCTCTCCCGCCGGCTTAGAAGAATCATATGTTACGCGGCCTCCTGATACTTGTAGGAAACCACCCTTTTCCTTCGGTGCATTTTCTACTGCTAACTCAAAGGCTGCTTTTAATTCTGCACCTGTAACATCCATAAGGGATAATGTATTGCCATTAGGTAGCACTGTGATAATCTGACCAACTGTTACCTTCCCAGCTGGTATTGCTTCACGAATACCGCCTCCATTTTGAAGTGCCATTACTACTTCTTTGTCTGTATACTTCTGAGACTTTATAAGCATAGCGTCAGTAATTAGATTTCCGAGAATCGTTTCATTGGCACGAACACTGAAAAGATCCTCTTCATTACTACGAGGATTTTCTAAAGGTGCTTCCAGTTCAATCCCGATTTCTTGATTTGAGACTTCGTCAACACGCTTTTTGTATGGTTCGAACATTTTTAAACCAGCTTCATCAGCTGCTACTTTTGCAATTTCAATCAATTGCCCATCATATTCTGTCACAACACCGTTTTTGTCAAATGAAACATCAAGTGTTCCAAGGAACTTACCATATTCATTCGCCTGTACAATTAACGTTGCATCTTTAGCTTCACCAATTGTATTTGTATTAACTATATCAGGCCCATCAAGCTTAGTGTGACTGTGGCCGCCAACGATAATATCAATACCTTCTACATTCTTGGCTAATAACAAGTCATTATCTACTTTCGCATTATCATTATAACCAATATGTGTCAGGGCAATAATTTTATTTACACCTTGAGCCTCCAAAGCTGCAACTGCTTTATTCGCTTCTTCAATGTAGTTTTCAAATGCGATAGAGCCTGGAGAAGAAAGTATTTCAGTTTCTTCAGTTGTTAATCCAAAAATTCCGACTTTTTCGCCGTCGATTTCTTTAATAATGCCATTATAAATTTTCCCTTGCTCTGTTGTTACTGCATAGCTGTCGCTGAACATACCAGCAAACAAAGGATCTTTTGAGAAATCAACATTTGCTGTAATCAATGGGAATTTGGCACCTTTAACGAATTCCGTTAATGCTTTATGCCCCTCATCGCTTCCGCCTAGATCGAATTCATGGTTCCCGAATGTCATTGCATCAAAATTCATTGCGTTCATGAATTCTAAGTCTGCTTGTCCTAAAAACTCATTGAAGTAAAGCGTACCGCTGAACACATCACCAGCATGAAGCAGCAGCGAATTCTCACGGCTTGCACGCGCTTCCTTTACCGCAGTCATTAATTGCGGGAAGGCTTCTACATGGGCATGTGTATCATTCACGTGTAAGATGGATAACTCAAATGCTTCTTCTTCCGGAGTAGTTGGCTGCTCTGTATTTTTTTCAGCCCATTCTAACCCGCGGACAATGAATGAAGCAAACTGGCCGCGTGTTACATTTGCATATGGACTGTATGTAATAGCTGATGTACCTTTTGTCAGGCCGTTTTCATATAATGCAGCAATTGAACTGTAGTATTCATTACCAGTCGAGATGTCTTTAAAAGGTAGTGTTCCCTCACCTGTAATATTTAGAATCTTCGTCAGGATTTTAGAAAACTGGCCACGAGTAATCGGCTGGTTCGGCTTGAAAGTGCCATCTGAATACCCTTTAATAATTCCTTGGCTCGCCAAAGTTTGAATCGCATCATGATATTCATTAGATGATGCTACATCAGTGAATGGAGTGCCTGCAGTGCCTTTTTCTAATTCAAACGCATTAACAAGCATTTTTGCAGCTTGCCCACGCGTAACAGCATGTCCTGGCTTAAATGTGCCATCCGAATACCCTTTAATAACACCCGCTTCTTGCAATGCAAGAATATTTTGATAATGGGAGTTAGTCTCCTTTACATCTGTAAATCCTGTATTTGCTGATACCCCTGTAACAGCTACTAGGCCTGCAGTCACAGTACCTACTGTGAGAAATAACTTACGTTTCTTCAATAAAATACCCTCCATTCGAGATAATTGCCACATTTCCATTTTACATAATAAGCCCCAACTATTCTACAATTATTCTTTTAAATTATCCCTCTTTATTTTAAAGTTTTTGTAAAACTTATAGTTTTTATCAACTCTAGCATATGATTTTTATTAGCTTGGCTTTAAGGAATGATATAAATCCCTTATTCATGATAGAACTACTCTTTTTATTTGGTGATGAGTGCATCAAAAAAATGCTCCAAAGACTCAATGTCAGTGGAGCATTTTCCTTCTACACTTGTGCTTCTGGTGTATTTACATTTGTTGAAAACGTTTTGAAGCTAAATAGGAATACAATTAACGCTAATATTGATGCTGTTGCCAGGAAAATCAGCAGCATGAGGGCATTGGATGAGAGCAATGCCGTATCACCTAGTGAAATAACCGCTTTAAACCCTGCATTCGAATATGTTAGCGGCAAGAACTTACTAATCACCTGCATGTTTTCTGGCAGCATTGGAATCGGTAAATTCGATCCTGTAATGGATAATTGTAATACGATGAATGCCAATCCTACAAATCGTCCAATATTATTGCCGACCGCTATCAGGAAGAAAATGATCGACATAAATGTCAAGCTAACGAAAATGGCAAATAGGATAAACAATAAAATATTTGTAACAGCTAACTGCAGCACGACCAAAACAAACACGGATACTAATAATGCCTGCAGTACTGCAAAGAGCGCCAGTTTTAACCATTTGCTGATATACCAGCTAATCGCTGAAGAAGGACTCGTCGCCGGGCGTTTAAAATCAATGAAGAAAGATAAAATCAGCATACTTACGAATAGTGCCAGCGATAAGATGTATGGAGCTGTAGAGTCTCGATAGTACTTATAAGGGTTCACATTTTCACCCACTAGTTTAACAGGGCTCGCAAACATTGCTATATTTGCCTCTGAAACCTGCACTGCCCCAACTTCTTCTGCACCGCCTGCTAAAGCAGTTGCCAACTCCTTACTGCCATCTTGCAAACGAACTGTTCCGTCATTCAATTGTGTTACACCGTCTGTCAGTGAATTCCAGCCAGTTGCTACTGTCGCATTTCCAGTACTGATTTGCGCTGTACCGGCCTTCAGCTCGGCAATGCCGTTACGCAGCGTCGACCAGGACGACATTAACTTAGTGTTACCTGCTGCCACTTGATTGGCACCAGTTACAAATGCGGAAGCACCAGCGTTTAATTTTACAGCGCCATCTGCTAGAGAATTTGCCCCTCCTGCTACCTGTTGTTGTCCGGCAACCAGTTTATCAACGCCGGCAACAGCTTGCTGCTGTCCTGCAACTAACTTGTCGATGCCGCCAACTACAGATGTTTGACCTGCAACCAATTGTCCAAGCCCTTCATTTAATGACTGGCTGCCCTCTACTGTCGCGCCAATACCTTGATTCACCTGTGATGCTACACCTGCTAGTTGTGTCAGGCCACCAGAAAGCGTTTCTACTTGCTTTGGCAAAGCACTAACATTTTCTTTCATGCCTTGAAGGTTGGTATTAATACCTTCTGCAAGCTTTAATAATTGCTGATACTCCTGAGATTGTGCAAGCTCGCTATTGGCTCCTGCAATGGCCTTCGCCAATTGACTTAACTGCCCTGCTGCAGTTCCTAAACCATCTATACCTCCCGCCAATGTTGGGATCGAGTTATTCAGCGTCGATACTTGGGCAGCGATGGAGCTCAAATTTGAATCCAAAGCACTCGTGCCTTGCTGAACTGTCTGTAATCCTGTAACGAGCTTCTCAGAACCCGCCTGAGCTGATCGGATTCCTTCTAATACTTGCGGGGCACCGCCTTTTAATTGCTGAAGCCCTCCAAGAACTTGGTTTTGACCGCCTTTTAAATCAGTCAAGCCTGTAAGAACTTGATTAGCACCTGTTCCTAGAGATTTTGCTCCTGTGGCAAGTTGCGAAGAACCGGATCCGATTTGGCTTGCCCCTTGTGCTAGCTGCCCTGAGCCATCTGCTAAGCGCTTGATGTCCCCAGTCCCACCATCAACAGCACTTAATAAAGTTGCTGCTCCAGTGTCTGCCTGCTTAGCCCCTGTTGCTAACCGCTCAATATCAGGAGCTTTTTCAATCAAAGAAGTCAAAATTTGATCCGTTCCTTCTGACAAACTGATTGTGCCGTCCAGTATTTGCTGTGAACCGTCTGCTCCGGCCATGAATCCTTCTGCAATTTCCGGGAATTTGCCGAACACAGTAGACGCAAAAGTTGCTGTAATTTTATCCCCAAGCTGCTCCTTAATACGTTCGACAGCACTGTTCGTCACTTGCGAGGCCATAAAGTTCATACCTTCATTCTTAATGTATCGAATTTCTGGTATTTGAGGATCCGCATCTAACACTGTGGTAATTTTCTGTGAGAAATCCTCTGGAATTTCAATGACCATGTAATAGTCATTCTCTTTCAAGCCTGCATCTGCTTCTTCCTTTGAAACAAAATGCCAGCCGAGTGTTGGACTATCCTTCAGCGTCTCCACAAGGTCATCTCCCACATGGATTGGATTTCCATCCGATATCACGCCTTTGTCATTATTGACAATCGCAACCGGAAGATTATCCATGTTGTCATACGGTCCCCATTTCGCAGACAACAATACTGCTACATACACGATTGGTACTAGCAGCACACCAATCAGTGTAAAGAGCAGTGCCTTATTGCCGATCAGCTTTTGAAGTTCTGATCGTAGTAAACCAAACACCCCCATACAAACCCCCCTTTATTAAGTTTTAAATCGAGATAGTCGCCTATCTCTATAAACAATATATTCTATTAATTTCAAATTTTACATCAATTTTTCAATTATTTTCTGCTTAATGTATAAAATCTTGTCGTTTAAATAATAATTTTGCTTACCAATATAATAGTAATATATAATTTCACTGATTATATATGCCTATATAGATAGGTTTTTATACCTTAATTGTTATTAATTTTGAATATTTCTAAAATTTTAACAATATCATTTTTCACCTCCCTATTCTTCTTCCAGTTTTCATTCTTAGCTGACTCGCTAATGACCTATCGAATCAAATATTTTTGTACATTTTTGGAAATTCATATGTTACATTTATAAATCATACACCCGTTGTTTCTCTATTGTTTCATAGGCTTTACTGTCACATAACCTGTTATTTTGAACTCTTTTTTAAGCAGCTAGTGCCCTTAACAACCGCCTAAAACCCAAGAAACGGGTGATGAAATCAAACAAATAGATGGAGGGAATATTTTATGCTTTTCGATGCCAATGTTAAAACGATTACAACAAAAAGACTGCGATTAAGACTGTTCGACAAATCTGACGCTGCGAACGTAGCTGGACTATGCAATAATTACAATATTTATAAAAGTACAATGTATCTTCCCTTTCCATACAAGGTAGAAGATGCAGTATCTTGGATTGATCGGCATTCGGACAATTTTAAAGCAGAAAGGTCCTATGAATTTGCTATTACTGATAAAGAAACTGGCGAATTATTCGGAGCCATTGCCTTAAGTCATAACCACCATTTTAATAATGGCGAGCTTGCCTATTGGATTGGAGAGGAATTCTGGGGTAATGGGTATGCAACAGAGGCAGCTGAAGCACTTTTACAGTTTGCCTTTAAAGTAAAGAGCTACCATAAGGTATTTGCCCGCTACTTTGCTTCTAATCCAGCATCAGGCAAAGTAATGGAAAAGCTAGGTATGAAAAAAGAAGGCATTCTTATCGACCATATTAGAAAAGACGACCATTACGAAGATTTACTTCATTATGGCATACTCAACCCTTACGAATAACTCTTTTACTGATACAACCGCACGAATGTACTCCATAGAAAAAAGATGCTTACCCGGTTAGTCGCTGATAAGCATCTTCTTTTTATTTTCAAACGATTGATGATAATTCCGAAAGCGAATCTACTACATAATCTGCCTTGTTTAATTCACTTTCCTGTGAAAAATCGAAGCGGACACCGATGGAAGTCAAGTCATTATCTTTTGCTGCACGAATATCAGACGCCCGGTCACCTACAACAAATCCGCTTTTGATGTCATTTTCTGTCTTGACCAGGTGCACAAGCTCCGACTTATTCCTCGATTCAATAAGCTCGATACTATATGTATGTTCTATAAAACGATTAAGATTGTATGTTTCTACAATTGCCTTTAAATACTCCACCTGACCATTGCTTGCAATATACAAGCGGTATTTGCTACTTAGTTGTTCAAGTGTTTCTTCTGCCTGCTGATAGAGAGCCCCTTTTTGCCCCTTTATTAATTGGATTAACTGCTCATGAAAAAGTGCATTACTTCTTTCACGAATTGCCTCTGAATGGTTCGGACATAGCGTTTGCCAAACTTCCGGCAGGGTCGCCCCCATGATTTCCCGGTATTTATCGATTGGCGTATTACCCTCCCATAAGCTTTCCCCGCGTAATACATCAAAAGTTGCCTCAAGTGCCGGCTCTAAAATAAGATTTGTTTGAAATAATGTACCGTCCATGTCAAATATGATGGCTGATTTCATGACTGATTCCTCCTTGTTTAGTAGTGTAGAGTAAGACTGTGTTATCGTCTAAGTTTTGTGGCACCAGGACATACCAACGGTCAAAATGGTCTATCCTAGTATTCAATCTTTTTCAAAATTTCACTTCCGCTACACAGCACAGCCGTACAATCCTTATAAATGACGATTTATCGTTAAAATAGTTTGAGGATGAGGTAATTTTCCTTCTTCATTTTCGAGTAATATCCCTACTTGATAAGCATTCTGTCAATTCAAAACGATCATTTCGTCTGTAAACGACTGCTGCTTCCTTATTAAGCACTATTCATTCTCCATCATAATGACAAATGTTTCGTAGATGAATTCCTTGTAATGAGCAATTTGCGGCACCTCATTTTTTATCTTTGCCCATGCTTTTTTTGCATAGCGCATAGCTTCCTTCTTGTTGCCCAAATAATAGTGGCAGCGTGCAATATAGGCATCTATAACGTAAATTATCGCTAAATTTAAAGGGTGCTGCCCGTTTCCAATTTCCCCTATCTGTTCTAGATGCAGAAGTGCTTCCTGATACTGCCCTTCCCCAAAAAACGCCTTTCCTTTTTCCATAAAGTAATAGGGTTCACCCTCCTGGTCAAACATCTTCCTAAATCGTTCGATGGATTGATGTGCCTTAGAAAATTGGTGTAAGTATTCATTGTAGTAATGTGCTTTAATCAAAAACACAGAAGCGATTGTCTCTTGATTGTCCATAAATCGGCCTAATTGATACAGTTTTTTTATAAAGAACTGCACTCTCTCTGCCTCTCCCTCAAACATGGCACAAAAACAAGCGATTCGGTATAACTCTTCTAATCGATAAAATAGGGAATAGTGCTTTGAGAATGCAATTGCCTCATCAAGTACAGTCAATGCTTCCTCATAACTGCCTTTCGCAAAAAGCAGAACCAGACGGTAATACAAAAATTCAAGCTCATCTATTTTATCTAATGTAGTGCTTAGACTGCTGTATAAGTTAGTCTTGTCTTTTAAATAATGATATGCCCGCTCATAATGCTGCTCATAAGTTAAATGGGCGATAACGAACAAATCCATTTTGGCACACTCACCATAAAAATTGAGCGAGGAATACAAATCGTGTGCTTTTTTGATATCCTCTTCCCAATGATCTGCCTCCATTTTACACTTTGAGAGACCATAAACCTCGTATAACTTAGCACTCTCAAAAGCTATCGGCAATTCAATTTCTGCTATCTTCTCAACTACTTGAATGGCTTTTTGAAATTCCTGGTTGTCGAAAAACTGCCGCGCTTCTTGATATAGCGTTCGTACCTCTTCGATGCTTATCTCAACGAGCAGCTCCTCAATATTAACTTCCAGCCTCTGGGCAATGTAAGCCAATTTTTCTACAGAGGGCTGTGCTTTATCATTTTCAATAAGACTAAGCATAGAAACAGACATTTGATTTCCACAGACATGTTCAAGCGTTGCATTTTTCTTTTTTCTTAATGTTTTAATTCTTTTTCCTAGTGTATTCAATATTTTCCAGCCCCTTTTCTTTCATTATACAGAAAAAAATCTATTAAAACAGAAGTTAAATTTTTAATTAGATTAAAAAATATTGTAATTATTAACCTAATTATGTAAAATTGTTTTAACAATATTAAAAAAGGCGGTCTGATAATGGAAAAGAAAACTTCTAAATACAATTTATGGGCTTATACAGTAAGTGAGCTTGTTTCTGGATTAGGCAATGGCATCTATACATTTGGTATTAGCCTTTACATCCTTGCTGCTACGGGATCTGCCATTAGCTTTGCGCTCAATTTGATGCTATCCGCACTTCCAAGAGCGATTCTTGCCCCTTTAGCCGGTTATCTAGTCGACCGATATTCTAGAAAGGTAATTGTTTTAGTTTCTCGAATAAGTGCAGCTGCTATCATGACCTCTCTTCTACTGTTTAGTACAATTTACGAATTCTCTTTACCAGCCCTCTATACAGCAACTATCCTTTTATCCATTACATCTTTGTTTACGGGCGTGGCATTGAGCTCCTCCATTTCAAGCCTAGTGCAGCAAGAACATATTCAAAAAGCTGTTACGATGAATCAAGCTGCCAGCTCTTTTTCCATGGTTCTAGGTCCCATCATTGCAGGGAGTCTTTTTGGATTTGTCTCTATTCATCTCTTTTTACTCATTCAATTAATCGGATTACTTATCACAATCCTTGTTGTATCGACGATGAACTTCAAATTGTTCCATCATACTGATCCGGCTGCTCATCACGAAAAGTTTGTAGAGAGTCTAAAGACCGGTTTTCGATATGTGAAAAATGATCAGCTGCTATCAATCCTTGTCATCATTTCATTAGTCATTAATTTCTTTGCTGTCTGCGTTGTCGTAGGAATGCCATTCATTGTTCTGGAAGAATCGAATATCCGTCCAGCTCATTTTGGTGTTATAGAGGGAATGTTCGCTTTAGGTATGCTGATTGCTTCGGTCATTCTTTCTGTAAAGCAGGAATTTAGATTCCCATTGTTGAATGCAAAAAAAGGGATACTGGCGATCAGCTTGTTAATGCTCTGCATGCCCATCCCTTTAATATTCTCGTTTGATTATTTCTTTAAAGTCGGTTATTTCCTTATTATCGCGTTAAGTTACGGGATGATTATTATTTATATCAATACCCCTGTAGGAGTTATGCTGCAAAAAAGCATTGATGACGGACTGAAAGGAAGAGTATTTAGTTTTCTCGAAGTAACCGGCCAGATTCTTTCACCGCTTAGTATGATGTTGTATGGTGTTCTATTTGATTTCATCGGTGGTACTTGGACGTTACTGGCTACAGGATCCGTTTTATTCCTCGTTACGCTTTATCTAATCGGCAGGCCGCTGTTACGAAAATTTTATCCTGAGCTGGAAAACAGTAAATCCTTGTTCTAGCTTGTTTGCAGCGGTGTACTTAATTTGATATACAAATTCAAATGGTAAAGTGAGGAGAATGATGATTGTCTATCGTTAGTTTGCTTATTATTCTTTGGTCCTTTCTGCTCTCTACAATCGCCGCCTTCGGTATTCTTACATGGAGGAATAACAAAAGCCACAGTAGATGGACCGCTCTCCTAGTGAATGCAATGATTTTAACCGCAGCTGCCATGATTTTATATAAATATGACACACTAGTTTTTCATAAACAGACAGATGGTATTTTTGGCAATTTAGGTATAACCGTATTACTATTTTTTATACCGATTAACAGTTGGGTAACTTTTTTCTTGATTGAAGTAAAAAGGAAAGGTGTATCTCCCCTTTAAATGTAAAAAAACCTGCTCACATCTTTATTTGATGAGCAGGTTTTTCACATATCCCTTTTGTTATATCATTAAATGAATAGGTCTCTTTAAGATTTTATTTCCTCGTACAATGCTCGCTCCACAAATTCCTCAAACGCCTCTTCCTCCTCAATAAAAGGGAAATGATTGCTTCG
>JAPSKP010000142.1 GCA_031181585.1 Lysinibacillus sp. | reverse complement strand
GCTGTTTCTGAGCTCATCTCCGCAAAATCAACAATCCGATTTAAAACATTTGTATCAATTAAAAAGTTTTGTCCAAGGCTTTTTTTGAATGAGAATCCATACTTCTCTAAAATGCCCTTCGTCCGATTTGGGGTTGCAATATCCTTCATTCTTTTTCCTCCTGTAACACTTGGGCTAACGCAGCTGCAAAAGCCTCCTTCGAAATTTGGAACATTGTAATTCGTTTATATAGCTGTTTTCCATTCGTACGGCCGATTTTCAGTAGCTTCCCAAGACGGTCACGCCGGCTGCTAGCTTTATCTCCGCCAATCAATCCGGCCGTCACTAAATCTTCCCATGTAATTTCGCTTATGTATTCTTCTGCTTCCTGTTTTACATTTTGCAGTGCACGTTGTATCGATTCATTAGAGGCATGCTCAATCCCTACGCCCTTATTCCGCTTTGCAAGCGCCTCCTCCTTAGGCAAAAAAGCATGTTTACAGCCTGGTATCTTTTGTGAAACAATATGACGGATTCGCTCTCCAGGAAAGTCCGGGTCTGTAAAAATAATAACCCCCCGTTTTTGTTGTGCAAGACGAATACGCTCAATCACTTCATCATCTACTGCAGAGCCATTCGTTTCAATCGTATCCGCATTTACTGCCCGCTTAATTGCAACTGTGTCGTCTTTACCCTCTACCACAATCACTTCTTTTATTTTCATTCCTGCCTCCATACTTCTTTCGTTACTCCCTACTAAATTAAACACAAAAACAAATGGCTTTTCCATTATTATTTTCCATATATAAAAAAATTAAAAAAGCAGAGGCGCTTCCTCTGCTTCTTTACACTTTATTTTATCGTAAAACACGAATTTTCACACGTTTACGTCCCCAGGAAGATGCTTTCGCTTCAGATGGGTATAACACGTCAATACGATGTCCTTTAATTGCCCCGCCTGTATCTCCAGCAATCGCATATCCATAGCCTTCTACCCATACCTTCGACCCTAATGGAATAATACGCGGGTCTACCGCAATCAGCTTCATATTCGGATTTGCTTTAATATTGTATCCGCCTGCGCTAATTCCCGAGCAGCCTGCACAATCTGGACCATAAGCCGTTGCCTCTACATAAAACTCAGAAGCTACTGCTCCATTACCACGGGACGGCGTATCATAATTGTCTACAGCCTTTGTTCCAACTGCAATAATACGATCCTTGCTGTCCTTTAGCTTCTCTTCCTTTTGAAGACTTCGTACGGTGACAATACCGTTCTCCTTCACTACTTCAAAGGTTTTTCGGACTACCCCGTCCTCTCCCTCCTGAAGCACCTTTTCAGTGCCTGATGGGAGAGAATCATCCTTCTGTTTAACGACCGCAGCCGGGATTGGTTCTTCCACCACATCGGTGACTTTTTCTACTTTTGTAACAGTCACAAGTATATTTTCTGCAAGGAGTTGGTCTAATGCTGGTTCTACCTTATCTAGCTCCTGCAATACGACTTGCTGCTGCTTCAAAAAGTCAGCGACAGTAATCGAAGTCGACCATAAGTTTGTTTGTTGACCCCCGACATTTAATATAACCGGAAAGGCTGTTTCTATGCTAATCGTGTCGTTATCCTGAATTGCTGCATTCCGTTCTGGGGTTACTTTATCATGTTCACCTAGCTGGATCTTTTGCTTATCTAACAACTCCTGCACAGTTTTCGCTGTTGACCAAACCTGTCGGGGCTTTCCGTTCACATCTAAAGTAAAAGGCTTTGCTTTTGTAATGACAAACTTCATATCATCCTCTACTTTTTCAGATAAGGACACTGATATATAGTCTCTATTTGCTACCTTAATCTCTTCAGCCCTTAACAATTCTCCTACTGTATCAGCATGTGTATATACTACCTGTTTTTTTCCATCTAGTTCAATAGTTACGCCTTCCTTTGTTGCAGCATATGCAGCTGTACCGACGGAACTTGAAACTACTAGAGCACTTGTAAGTTGTAATGCTAGCTTTTTACTCGTCCTTAACCTCGATAATAGCTTTCCCGTGTGAAATAGCACGATGAAACGCCTCCTTTTTCTCGTTGAGATACGATTGACTAGCTCGACTCCCTCCTACTAATCTAGCAGACTGGCAAAGTTGGAATGAAAATAGGGGAAGAGATGCAGATTATATAGCGGGGGGCATGCAAGCATGCCTCCGCCTTTTATGGAAGATTAAATAGTAGTTTTGCATTTTCTGCTGTTTTTGCTGCTACTTCCTCATAAGAAATCCCTTTTAACTGAGCGATTTCCTCGGCGACGAGCTTTACAAAACCAGATTCATTGCGCTTACCCCGAAATGGGTGGGGAGCTAAGTATGGACAATCTGTTTCAATTAGCAGCTTTTCCAATGGAATCTCTGTTGCAACTTCCTTTGGTTTTTTTGCATTTTTGAACGTTACAGGTCCACCTAGTGAAATGAGGAAATTCATATCAATACATAGTTTAGCTGTTTCAACACTTCCGCCAAAACAATGCATAATACCTCCAACCTCAGAAGCACCTTCTTCATTCAAGATATCCACGATATCTTGCGTTGCTTCACGATTATGGATGATAATTGGGAGCTTTACTTTCTTAGCTAGTCTAATTTGCTTTCGAAATACTTCTTGCTGCACTTCTTTCGGAGACTTATCCCAATAATAATCAAGACCCATCTCTCCAAGCGCAACCACCTTAGGGTGAGCAGCTAATTCCTCCAGCCATTGTAAATGTTCATCTGTCATGTCAATCGCATCGACAGGATGCCATCCAACGGCTGCATAGATAAAATCATATCTATCAGCCAGCTCTATCGCTCTTGGGATCGTTACATCATCAAATCCTACGACGACAATGTTTGTAACACCCGCTTGCTTTGCTCGTTCTATTACTTGTTCTAAATCTTCGTTAAATTGCTCCGCATTTAAATGGGCATGCGTATCAAATAGCATAACGATATCCCCTTTACTTATTTTAAGTCTAGCATAACAATAAATTACTTTCCTAACAGCCGAATAACAACTATATTACAATTTCGCTACAAATAAGGAATATGCTGGTATTCGACATAAAAAAGGGACGTTTCCTGTATGTTACACGTGAAACATCCCTATTTTTATCAAATCTATTTAATTTTAGTCCCATTAGCCAGCGTCTGATCGACAGTGGCTAATGAAAGTTTGCCGTTATCAGTGCCCGCTAAAATCATTCCTTGTGATAATTCACCACGTAATTTTACAGGCTTTAGATTTGTAACACAAATAACCTTTTTTCCTTTTAACTCTTCTGGAGAATAAAATTTAGCAATTCCTGAGACAACTTGCCGTTTTTCTGACCCTAAATCGAGCTGCAGCTTCAATAGCTTATCTGCACCTTTAACTGGTTCAGCATGCAATACTTCCGCTACTCTCAAATCGACCTTAAAAAAGTCATCAATTGAAATTTCCGCAATTTCCTCTTTTGGAGCTGCTTCTTCCTTTTTCTCTTCCACTTTCGGTGCTGATCCTTGCATCTTGGATTTAATGTATTCTACTTCAGGCTCTGTTTCCAAACGAGGGAAAATAGGTTGTCCTTTGGATACCTTTGTTCCATTTTTTATAACCCCAAAACTCTGTAGGCTATCCCAAGTTTTCCATGAGTCTTCTGCAACTCCAAGCTGTTCGAACATTTTAACAGGCGCTTCTGTTAAGAACGGTGTGAGCATCACAGCTATCTGACGCAAAGCTTCAGCAAGATGTGCCATCACCGCCTCTAGCTTTTCACGGTGTTCCTCATTCTTTGCCAATGTCCATGGCTGTGTTTCATCAATATACTTGTTAGATCGGCTAACAAGCTGCCAAATCGCTGTTAGTGCAACGGAAAATTCCATATTCTCCATTGCATCCTCTACATTCTTTACCGTATCCTTCGAAAAGGCCACTAGTTCTACATCAAAATCTGTTACATTGCCTTTATAGGCAGGAATTTCTCCAGCAAAGTATTTATCAATCATTGCAATTGTACGATTCAGCAGATTTCCTAAGTCATTTGCAAGGTCATAATTGATTCTTTCAATAAATCCTTCTGGAGTGAACACACCGTCAGAGCCAAACGGAACTTCACGAAGTAAATAATAGCGAAGGGCATCTAAACCGTAACGATCTATTAATGTAACTGGATCTACTACATTTCCTTTTGATTTGCTCATCTTGCCGTCCTTCATTAAGATCCAACCATGCGCAAATACCTTTTTTGGAAGAGGTAAGTCCAAAGCCATTAATAAAATAGGCCAAATAATTGTATGGAAACGAACGATTTCCTTTCCGACTAAATGAACATCTGCCGGCCAATATTTACGATACTTCTCATCATTTTCCGTATTATAACCAAGAGCTGTAATATAGTTGGATAATGCATCAATCCATACATAAATAACATGCTTCGGATTGCCTGGCACCCTAATGCCCCAGTCAAACGATGTTCGAGAGACAGCTAAATCCTCTAGCCCCGGCTTAATAAAATTGTTGATCATTTCATTTTTACGTGAGTCTGGTTGAATAAAACCTGGGTTTTCCTCATAGTACTGCAATAAACGATCTGCATACTTCTCTAATCTAAAGAAATAAGATTCTTCTCGCACCAGCTCAACCGGATGACCGCTATCAGGGCTCTTTCCACCTATAACTTTTCCATTTTCAATAATAGGATCTGCCAATTGATGCTCCGTATAAAATGTTTCATCCTGCACAGAGTACCAACCTTCATACTCATCCAAGTAGATATCATCCTGCTCGAGCAATCTCGCGAAGATTTTCTCTACCACTTCCTTATGACGGTCTTCCGTTGTACGAATAAAATCGTTGTAGGATATATCCATTTTTTTCCACAACTCTTTAATTCCTGATACAATATCGTCTACATACGCCTGCGGTGTAATACCTAGTTCTTCTGCCTTCTTTTGAATCTTTTGCCCATGTTCATCCGTCCCTGTTAAATAGTGAACATCAAACCCTCTTAGTCTTTTATAACGAGCCATTGCATCACCGGCTACCGTTGTATACGCATGTCCAATATGTAACTTGCCGCTCGGATAATAAATCGGCGTTGTAATATAAAATGTTTTCTTTCCTTCTGTCACTGTTAAACCTCCCAAAGGACCTTAGTTATATGCATGTATAAACAGTATAACAAAAATTCTAATATAAAGACGAGAGCCTGTTACCTGCCTTTTTATATTTTGTGGGCGTAAAACCACGAGATTTTTAGCCTCATGATAGTTCACATATTATCATGTATTTCTATTGCTTCCCCAAAATATACATCTTTCCCTCATAGTACTCTTATTTTTTATGGAAATTTGGATACTTTTCAACCAAACCATCCTAAAAATTCAAAATAAAAGAAATTTTTATTAGACTTTTTTCGACAAAAAATGCTATTATATTTACAAGAAGCAAATATGACTAACTACAATATGGAGCGAATTGTTTCTTCGATAAAAATCCTTCTATGTGTATGAACCTAAAAAACTACAATGAAATCCTACATTTTAATAAAATTTGATATTTTTATAATTTACTAATTGACCGATATGTAAAAAATTGGTATCATAAACACATAAAGTTTTTGTCGAAA
>JAPSKP010000044.1 GCA_031181585.1 Lysinibacillus sp. | reverse complement strand
CCTGTTACTGGCTTTGGCGCAGCTACCTCGACAATCGCATCCTCAATACCGGCTGTCAACATAGCACTTGCATACATTTCAGCCGTAACCTGCGTAATATTCTCTGGTGTCACAATGCTGATAACAAGCCCTTTTCCCTCATCCTGGCGTGTTATTTTTGCAGAAGAATACATACGAGAGCTTGCATTACTGTCCTTAATATATTTTATGAGGTCTTCCCCTGAGACCGTAATTTCATCAAATTCTGGTTCCTCATTTATACGAAGGGCTGTTTTTACCATTTCCCTCTCTGTTTCTGAAAGATTTGCTCCATATACGACAATCGGTACACCAAGCTTTTCATTAATAGCCTTTGTTTCACTGACTGACGCCAATGCCTGCATCGGTATAACAGCGAATACTGCCAGTACGAATGCTAGCATAAGCGATACATATTTTCGTTTCATAATAAGAAACCTCCCCTTTCAGATAATACATACGTAAAAAAAAGCAAAAGGTTGCGATTCATTTTATCCTATCTGCCTTTTGCTTTTCTTGCTTATAAAATTTCAGTCCATCCGTCCTGCTGTTTGACTTTCTTGGCCTTCATCAATGTACCAAGTGCCCGCTTGAATGCCCCTTTGCTCATTTCGAACATTTCCTGGACCTCTTCTGGTGAAGACTTATCACCAAATGGCATTTTTCCGCCTACACTTTCGAGGTAAGCAAAAATTTTCTCTGCATCTTCTCCAAGACGCTCATGCTTACGCGGTAAAAGAGAGCCATTTAATGAACCATCCTCTTTAACATCGATGATTCGTACTGTCACGTCCTGTCCCAGCCTTGGCTCACCCTTCATTTCTGATTGGTGAACGAAAATGCGGTAAGGGTTGTCTACACCAAGCAAGAATGATCCTACAGGCAGCAGACGGTATGGACGTGCAGTAATGTTTTTATTGTGCAGATCCTCAAGAGCTCCTTCATATAACTCATTCACTTTTTCTTCTGTCGCCAGGCGCCCGAACAAGTCCCCGTTTCTATCTACACGCAATGTCATGTATAAATGGTCCCCTGGCTGCGGCCAAAGCTCCTGAAGAACAGGAAGATCCTCGGCTTTTACTAACACTTCACGCGATGTACCGATATCTGTATATGCACCTTCACGTGTCACTTTCAGAACACGAGCCCAACCATACTCCCCTTGCCGGACAGCAGGTAATACCGTTGTTGCCTGCAGCTCGCCCCGGCGGTCTGCAAATAAGAAAACCTCTACACGATCACCAATAGACAAGGGCTCTGTAACATCAGAGCTGTTTAAAGGTATCTCCACATCACCGTTTGTTAATATATAGCGTGATCCCTGCTCTTCTAATACAGTCAACGATACAGTTTGTCCTGATTTTAATTCATTCATTCATTTGTTCGTTCCCTTCATTACACATTTTGCTGTGTTTTCATCTTTTCAAGTTTTTGCATAAAATCCGGTTGTTCCTCCATCAATTGAACTAAATCCGCAATCCGGTCGATCGAATTCCAGCTTAAGTGATGTTCAATTCCCTCGACATCCTGATAAATCCGGTCTTCATCAACACCGATGAGGCGCAGAAACTGCTCTAGTAGCTCATGACGCTGAACAAGCCGCTTGCCTAATTTTACCCCTTTAGGTGTTAGTGTTAAGCCTCTATACTTTTCGTATACCAAATATCCGTCTTTATCTAATTTTTGGACCATTTTTGTAACTGAGGAAGGTAGAACAGATAATGCTTCTGCAATGTCGGACACACGCGCATACCCTTTATTCTCAATTAATAAGTAAATTTGTTCGATGTGGTCCTCCATACTAGGTGTCGGCATACCCTGTCTCCTCACTTTCCTAATGCTAGTATAAGTTTACTACAATCTCCCGCAAAAAGTTAACTGAAAACAAAAACGAGCCGAATGCACTTAATTCGGCTCATTTAGAATGTTTAGGTTTGCGCCCTACTATATGAATCGCATGGATTATTTGTTTATTAATTTCCTCTAGATGCTCCGGCGTGTTCATCTCATTAAATACAACATCCCGCCACTGAGGAGATGTCACATATCTAGGAGGGAGCGCGTTCAACGCAATTGCTGTCACATCCAGCATACATTGTTCACAATGGCAAAACGTCTGATAGTCATTACCATATAGTAAAAATTTTACCAATCCCCGAACGATTTCCTCGGTAACATTGACTAGTAACGGTTGCTCCATATATTTCCTTCGCCTCATTTTTCTTTATGTTAAAGTGTGTTCACTTCATCATATAACTATCAAAACAAGAACTCAACTACACAATACCTTTTTTTTAAAAATTTCAAGGGAGCAATTTAGCTTCTGTACGTTTTCCACGCTATTCTCTGACTGTACGGCGTGACATGAGCAAATTCAAAAGACCTTTGCTTTAATAAATAATAAATTTAATTATATAGACTATTTTCCGCTTTCCTTTTTCATAAGACGCAGTGAATTTAATACAACAAGCAATGTTGCTCCCATATCGGCAAAGATAGCAATCCACAGCGTTAGCCAACCAGGTATGACAAGAAGAAGAGCAATTGCCTTTAAGCCTAGTGCAAATGCGATATTTTGTTTGATAATGGATAATGTTTTTTTGCTCAAACGGATAATAGCCGGTATTTTTTCCAGATTATCTCCCATTAATACAATATCCGCCGTTTCAAGAGCTGCATCTGTTCCGGCTCCTCCCATAGCAATACCGATAGAAGCTGCTGCCAATGCTGGTGCATCATTTACTCCGTCTCCTACCATGGCAACGGAACCGTACCCTTGCTGAAATTCCTTCACTGCTCCAAGTTTATCAGCCGGCAGTAATGCAGCCCTTACCTCTGTTAAGTCTAATTGTCTGGCAATAGCTGCTGCTGTCAGCTCTGCATCACCTGTCAGCATTATTGTTTTCACATCACTCTGCGTTAATTCATTGATTACCTTTTTGCTATCAGCACGCAGTTGGTCAGCAATTGCTATGATGCCAAGAAACTCATGTTCTGTCGCTGCTGCAATAACCGATTTCCCTTCTCTTGCAAGCTGTTCGGCATATTGCTGAACGTCTGCTTCTAGGATAACTTGTGATTGGATCCACTCAATACTTCCTACTTTCACTTTTACTCCATCGACTGTAGCATAGGCGCCTTTACCGGTTACAGATTGGAAATCAGCCGGTACTGCCAATGAAATCTGTAATTCTTTTACCTTTTCTAAAATCGCGCCAGCCAAGGGATGCTGTGAGTTTTTTTCCACTGTACCCACCATCCGCAAGAACTGATCTGTGGTCCTATTTTTTACTCCCTTAATATCTGTTACCTCGGGCTTTCCTTTAGTGAGAGTACCTGTCTTATCAAAGGCAATAGCCCGTGTACGTGCAAGCTCCTCTAGATAAACTCCGCCTTTAATCAATACACCTTGTTTTGCCGCATTTCCTATCGCCGTTACAATTGCTACGGGTGTGGAAATAACAAGGGCACATGGGCACCCTACTACCAGAACAGCCAGCCCCTGATAGATCCAATGCTGCCATTCGCCAGTAAAAAACGGAGGAAGGACAGCAACAAGCAGGGCCACTAGCATAATAAGAGGTGTATAATATTTTGCAAATTGATCTACGAACTTTTGGGATGGCGCCTTTTCCGCCTGTGCTTCCTCTACAAGGTGAATAATTTTTGCAATCGTCGTATCTGCCGCAAGCTTTGTCACTTCTACTTCTAAAGCGCCTTCCTCATTAAGGGTACCTGCAAAAACCTCATTTCCAACCTCTTTTTTTACCGGAATAGATTCTCCTGTAATCGCTGCTTGATTGACTGTTGAACATCCGCCAATAACTACTCCATCCATGGCAATCTTCTGTCCTGGTTTCACAATTAAAAGATCTCCTATTGCAATTTCCTCCGTCGGTACTTCTACTTCATGATAATGGCTGCCGTGGCCCCTTTTAATCAGTGCTACCGGGGGAGCAATTTCCATCAGCCGCTCAATAGACTGCCTCGCCTTGTTCATGGAGTATGCTTCAAGCGCCTCACTTACTGCAAATAAAAATACGACAATAGCGGCCTCCTGCCACTCGCCAATGATCGCAGCCCCTATAATGGCAATAGTCATCAGTGTCTTCATATCAAATTCAAATTGTATAAGGTTACGCAGGCCTGTTTTAAAAATACTTACTCCACCTGCCATGATGGCAATAAAGTAAAGAGTATTCGATAAGAGATTCCCTTCTCCCCGGCTAATACTGAAGGAAAATGCAATGAAAATGAATAAGAGCGAGACTCCTGCTAATATATTTTCTTTCCGTTTATAAAACGGCATGGCTTTTTTCACTCGTTCTTGTGCCTTTGTTACTCTGATCCCATCAAAAGCACCTGCTGCTTCAAGCTGTTCAATCGTCACTTCACCCACAACCGTTAGCTTTGCAGCTCCAAAATTCAATTGGCAATCCTCTACTGTCGGAATTCCCTTTACATTTTTCTCAAATTTTGCCGCACAATTGGCACATGATAAATTTTGCAGTCTATATTGTTGTTTCTCCTTTATTACAGCCATCTTCATCCACTTCCTTTGAATGTTCATAAGCTATTGTAACGATTTGAAATACATGCTCATCTGCAAGCGAATAATAAATCATCTTACCTTCGCGATGAGACTTTGCTAGCCCATGTTCTTTTAAATAACGCAAATGATGGGAAGCAGTCGCTACCGAAGATTCAATAATTTCTGCTACATCACATACACATAGCGCAGGCTCAAGCGTTAATGCATAGGTAATTTTCAGCCTTGTCTCATCTGCGAGCGCTTTTAGAAAGCCTGCTACTTTCGACAAATCAGGCAACTGCCGTTGTACGCGTCCAACTACTTCCGCATGAATTTCTGTTACTGCACACACTTCTTTAGTCAAGTTCATCCCCTCATTCAAATACAGATTTGATTGTTATTAGTATATGCGATACTTTCTAAACATTCAAACATTTATTTGAACATAAAAAAGAAGGTTTCAAAGGCATTTGCCAATGGAACCTTCCCGTTCTTATTACATATACTCTAGTGATTGACAAGCTTCTCATTAACTCGAAGGAAGCATTCATAGCTATCTTTTATTTTTTTGCTTTTAATAAAAGCTCATTTGCATTTTCATAGATGCCGTCCGTTCTTGTCGTATGATAGATTCCTTCCGCCCAGTCATCTACCTGGTCGTGGTACCATTCCGATTTTTTATGGCCGCTCTGTCCCGGCCCTACAATATGATCTGCTTTCGATAAGTCTCCCACATCTACTACAAAGCGCCATGATGCCCCGTGATTAACTTCACCATTTATGCGGTTTCCTGCTGCCTGAACCGTTGTCCTTGAACCGCCAACAGGCTGTGGCTCAGGGTTTAAATACCAAGCAACTAGGTCATTTGCTGAAGAGATCGAGTGATTGAATGTAAGTTGATGGAAATCACCCCATGCCCACTTTTCGTAATTGTCTCCGTATGCATCTTTCAGATCTTCTATCGACTGCTCAAACGCCTCATATACAAGCGTTTCCAGGCCTCCTGCTTCTTCTACCCATACACCTTCATTTCCTTTGTAAGCGGAACGGAGCATATTATCCATGATTTGATATTTTCCAGGCATCATCATATATACATCTTCCGGCATTGCCTCAGCGAACAATGCCTCCTTTAACTCTTCGAGTAAGAAGTTAAAGACAAGCGGCTGCGGTGCATCAATTACTTCGTTATAATCCCATGACTCTAAAGAAGCAATGATGTCAGTGTATTTGCCTTCCACATCCATTTCTTTAATTGTTTTAAGAAGGTGAGGTAAGAACTCAGCCGCATATAAATTGACGGTATCCATTTGAATATCTTTCATATCCTGAACCGATAGCTTCTCTTTGGACTCCAGCAGATCGACGATGCGTTCGAAGCGGTACGGCTGCGCCCAAAAATCTGTAATATAGTAGGGATATTCCTCTCCAACGATTTCATTATTTGCAGTTGCAATATAGCCTTCTTCCGGATTAATGACTGTCGGCAGTTCTTCATACGGAATATATCCTTCCCATCCATAATCTGATGAATCTCCCGGTACCGGCAGCTTTCCTTCCCCTATTTTCCGAATTGGAATGTTACCATTTGCCCGGTAAGCAATTGTGCCCGTTGTATCGGCAAAAACGAAGTTCTGGGCAGGTGCCATAAAATCACGTAATGCCAGGTCAAAGTCCTCCCAGTTTTGTGATTTATTAAAGCCTAATACTGCCTGCAGCTCCCGGGTCGGCTCAAGCGCAGTCCATTGCATCGAAAATACTTCTCCTACCGGTTCTTCCTCAAATACAAGTTCAGAGATGACAGGCCCATGCTTTGTCACCACAACTTCAAAATCTACAACCTCTCCACCTTTCACACGAATCGGCTCATCTCGTACATCCGCTTTATAATATTCGCCATCGTATAAAAACTCGTGTGGATTATCAGGATTTTGCTTTTCTATATATAAATCTTGTACCTGCGGGTTAACATTTGTTACCCCCCATGCAACATTGTCATTGTGACCTAAAATAATCCCTGGCACCCCGGCGAAAATGACACCGCTCACATTCTGTTCAGGTGATTGCAGATGCATCTGGTACCAAATGGATGGTGTGCTGAGTCCTAGATGCGGATCATCAGCAAGCAGCGGCATACCTGTTTCCGACTTCTCTCCTGAAACTACCCAGTTATTACTGCCATTAAATTCATTGGGAATTGCTTCTATAGGGAATGCATCGGCGACCTTTAGTTCTGTTTCTCTATTCGCTTCTATGATAGAGCGAGCCTCTTCTGGATAATCGACAATCAGCTCCGCTGCTTGTGCTTCCGGCAGGTTATTTAATGCCCAATGGCGGAAGGCAAGTAAACTCCAGTTCCCTCCAAGATCATAGGCCATATATTTTCCAATCGTCAAAGAATCAATAGGTGTCCATGGCTCAGGTTCATACCCTAATAGCTTGAATTCATAAGGCAACCGCTTCTCCTCAATGAAGGCATTTACCCCTTCCGCAAACCATTCCAGTACTTGCTTGGAATCTGCATCATAGCCGTCCCACGATTTTTCAGCCGCATCCCGCAGGCTAAACGTCCGGAAAAACTTATCGTTTTCAACAGCAGCCGCTCCTACTACCTCTGCTAGCCGTCCACTTGCCTGCCTTCTTGCCAGATCCATTTGAAACAGACGATCCTGTGCCTGCACATAGCCTTGTGCACGATAAAGATCTGCATCTGACTGCGCCTCAATATGGGGCACTCCGTCTCCGTCCCTTACTACCTCTACATCTTTCTCTAAAATCGGTACAGTGAGTTCTCCTTCAATAATCGGCTTTGAGCTTCCTATGTAAAAATTAAATGCAATAAGTGCTATTATGATCAGCCCTGCAATGACGCCAAATACCCATATAGCCACACGTATCAGCTTATTACTTTTTCTCATGAAACCATCCCCCTCACTAGGTAATTTCTCCATAAAAAAGTAGAATCCCTCTAATATACGAAGGATTCTACTGCTTACATGCATAAATTTTCTACTTCAAGTTCAATCGGACAATGATCACTGCCAAGTACATGAGGATGAATATCGGCCTTTTTCAATTGCGGCACAAGACGGTTGGACACGATAAAATAATCAATACGCCAGCCAATATTTCGCTCACGTACCTTTGCCATATAGCTCCACCAAGTATAAATATCGGTACGGTCCGGATAGAAGTGGCGGAAAGAATCTGTGAAGCCAGCTTCCAACAGCGCTTGCATTCTTCCTCTCTCCTCAATTGTGACACCTGAGTTTCCTAGATTTGCTTTTGCATTTTTAAGGTCGATGTCTTGATAGGCGACGTTTAAGTCTCCACAATAAATGACTGGCTTTGTTGCATCAAGCTGCTTTAAATAAAGCGCGAGCCGGTCTTCCCATTGCAGGCGGTACGGCAGCCGCGCAAGGTCTCTCTGGGAGTTTGGCGTATAGACATTCACTAAATAAAACTCTTTATATTCTAGCGTAATAATACGGCCTTCCTCCTCTGTTTCC
Organism: Lysinibacillus sp.; assembly: GCA_031181585.1. Lineage (GTDB taxonomy): Bacteria > Bacillota > Bacilli > Bacillales_A > Planococcaceae > Lysinibacillus_B. Next base: position 17,876 of record JAPSKP010000044.1, on the reverse strand, counting down.
TCTTCTCCCACGCCATACCAAACACTTAGCGGCTCATGTTTTGTGAAAATAGCGGTACCTGAATACCCCTTCTTTTGAGCGTAATTCCAATATTGATGATACCCTTCCAACGCCAATTCTACTTGTCCGGCCTGACATTTTGATTCTTGTATACAAAAGAAGTCAGCGTCCATCGCTTTAAAGTAATCCAGAAAGCCCTTTGTCACACAAGCACGAATACCATTCACATTCCACGAAATAAATTTCATTTTTTCTCCTTTTACTATAAAGAAAGTTGCAGTTGTTCCCTTAAAAGAACAATTATTCATACACTTTAAAAAGGCCCGCCACCAAGTGGCGGACCTTCACTTTATAAAGTTTCATCCTCGCCTACGATTTTTACTTCCATTTCCAAATCAATATTGAACTTTTCCTTTACTGCATATTGCACCATTTTGATGGTCTCAATATAATCAGTCGCTGTAGCGTTATTCTTATTTACAATAAAACCAGCATGTTTGGTTGAGACTTCCGCTCCACCAACACCTTTTCCCTGCAGACCGCTGTCTTGGATCAGTTTGCCCGCATAGTAACCAGGAGGGCGTTTGAACACACTCCCTGCAGATGGATATTCAAGGGGCTGTTTGGATTCACGTTGGTAAGTCAAGTCCGCAATCTTTGCATCAATTTCTTGTTGGTCACCTTTAGCTAACTGGAATTTTGCGCTCAGTACATAATAACCATTTTTCGTAATAATGCTTTTTCGATAAGCTAACTCCAGTTCTTCCTTCGATAATACAAGGCGCTCTCCCTCTTGTGTCAGTACTGTGCAATCGATGATAACATCCTTGATTTCGCCGCCGTAAGCGCCGGCATTCATCGCCATTGCTCCACCAATAGATCCAGGAATACCGCAAGCAAACTCAAAGCCTGTCAAGCTTTCGGCTGCTACCTGTCTGGACACTTCTTTAATAAGTGCCCCTGCTTGTGCAATAACTATTTCGCCATCAATGAGAATATGATCCAATTTAGCGAAATGCAGAACGATCCCACGGACACCTCCGTCTCGTACAACCATATTCGATCCATTACCAAGCATCAGTAACGGCACTTGACGCTTATGTGCATACTGAACGACCTTTTGCGCTTCCTCTTCCGTTTGGGGCATGACAAAAATGTCCGCATTGCCTCCTAATTTAGTCATTGTATATTGCTTCAATGACTCATTACACTTAATATTTTGTGGATTTACAATATGAGCTAAATCCGATACCCATTTCTCTATTGTCATGCAAGCCATTCCCTTTCCTTACGTCCAATTTTGTGCCCACTTTTCAATTTCGCGAACAGCACCTTCTAAAGCTCGGCCCTTTTGTGTTAAAGAATATTCGACACGGACCGGCACCTCTGAATATACCTTACGCTCGACAACGCCTTCTTTTTCCAATTCCTTTAAACGTTCCGAAAGTAATCGCCCACTGATTGGCAAAGCAGACTCAATAGCGTTAAAACGTTGTGGCCCACTTAATAACTGATAAATAATCAAAGCCGTCCACCTTTTGCCGATTAGCTCCATCGCCTTGGCTAGCCGAGGACATAATGCTGTCTCTTTCATTTTGGTCACCTCTACCTCGTTTATTTTAACGATATTTCAATTGAAAGTAAATTTTCCTTCACCTTTCCTATACTAATTTCCCTTTTTCCACTTAGTTATAAAAAGTAAGTCGTTTTTATACGAAAATACTTTATATTGTAATAAATACATACTTTCATTATATTGATGGTTTTTTCCATTTAATTTATCATTTATTACATAATGACATGAAGGAGGATTCTTTATGGCCATTTTTACTGTGGACAAAGCACGTTCAGAAATCTGCTTTACCGTTCGGCATATGAGGATTTCGAAAGTGAAAGGCACTTTTGCCTCGTATAACGCCAAAATTGAGGCGCCAACTATAGCAGATCTTCATCGGAGTGTAATCGATATTGAAATTGACGTAGCAAGTATTTCAACAATGGATATAGCACGTGATCAGCACCTAATATCCGCAGACTTTTTTGATGCTGATCGATTCCCTAAAATTTATTTCAGTAAGACAAGCCTAACACAAGGCGAAGAAGGACTGCTCCAATTAACAGGTGATCTAACGATTAAAAATGTCACAAAAAATGTACTTTTTGATGTATTATACATAGGAAACGAGCCTAATGATTGGGGATCAGAAAACCATCGCTTTACATGTTCAACGGTAATTAACCGTAAAGATTTCGGCCTAATCTATAGTACGCTTATTGAAGCGGGTGGTACAATTATTGATGAACATATTCAAATCACGGTTTATATCGATATACATAATTAATGTAAGAAAAGTGTATTTGTACCCTCTTTCCTGTACCAAATACGCAACTCACTTTTTATTCCTGTTAATAAAAGAATAAAAGCTGATCGGCAATGCCTTCACCACTAATATCCTGCCTCCTGACGCAACAAGCTTTAGAGCAGGACATATGCATATATATTTCTTCAACTCCAAAGTTGATGCTGTTTCAATTATAAAAAAACTACCCACCTGCGATAGGTGGGTAGCTTTGTTTATTTTAGTCGGAACTTACCAAATCCATTTTGATCTTCTCCAACATATTCAATATTGCTATCTTCCGGAATATAGTTTTTGGCTACATCCGCAGTACGGAAGATAATATTTGTATTAGCAGGGAACGCTGTAAATTTCCAGTTGTTATCCGCTGTTACGTTAATCGTACCCTTTTCAATAATATAGTCCACAATTGCCTCTCGGTTTTCATATGCATAGACTGTCAAGTTTGAGCTATCTTCCTTCACAAATGTTGCCCCGTATGATCCACCTACTCGGTAGTTGTTCGCTACAACTAAAAATTCCTGCGTTAGATCAATTGGTTTTCCATTATATTGAACATTTTTAATACGGTTAGCCTTTTCATCTACTACAACACCCCGACGGTCATATTTTGACCGAGAAGTCACATCAATTTCATATGTGATACCATCTAATACGTCAAAATTGTAAGAACGGGCCTCTGCATCGATAATATTTTGCTCTTCAGTCGAAGCAGGATCAATTGTCGCAAATACACCTGCCGCCATCTCTAGCCATTCGATAACTTCTGCACCTGTCACCTTCACAGTAGCTACTGTATTGTCAAAGTGGTAAATATCTGCCATATTTTTAATTGCTAATGGACCGGCAGCAATATTTGTAAAATCTGCTGCATTTTCACGTGAGCCCGCCTTGAATGGAGCACCAGCAGATAGAATTGGCAGGTTTTCATCCTCCGTACCTGCTATTTGCTTCTTGATATAGGCTGTTTGAGCTGCAGTAATGATTTCAATAGAGGCAGTGTCTTGTACTAAGCCAAAATAGCTATTGATTGGTGTTGCTGTTTCACCGACTGGTTGGCGGATATAATCAATTGTCCCCTCGTGCGCTTCTTTTACTGTTGCAAGCACCTCTTGATCTGCCTGTACGCCTTCGATTGAACGGATCTCTCCTGTACCATCGTTTACAACCCATTCACCATCTACTAGTTCAAGATCTAAATCAATTACCCCTAGGTAAGACCCATAAGAACCTGGCATGATTGTCGGTGTTCCATTGATTGTGCCCTTTTCAGAATCAACGTTTGTCAAATCTGCATAATCACCTGGGAATTTCGCATGCGAATGTCCTGTGATGACTGCATCCACACCTTCTAGGGCCGTAATTTGGTAACCTACATTTTCTGTTCCTTTTACATATGTGTCAGACCCAATACCTGAGTGAGATAACACAACAATGACATCAGCGCCAGCCTCTTCCATTTGAGGGATAGTCGATTCTAATGCTTCAATTGGATCATCAACCGTTACTTTGCCTGTCAAATGAATAGCATCCCAGCCTAAAATCTGTTGTGGAACAATACCTGTAATCCCTACATTAATTACATGCTTATCGCCATCTTCATCTACGACTTCCTGCTCTAAAATAGTATATGGCTTAAAGTAATTTTCTCCGGTAGCCGCATTTCGCACATTTGCGTTTACCCAATCGAACTCTGCATCATCCATTACTTCATCTAAGAAGTCCAGTCCGTAGTTAAATTCATGGTTACCAAGAGTCGCTGCATCATAGCCTAAAATATTTAAGGCTGCTACAGCCGGATGCGCCTCTCCCTGTTGTAATGGTTTTTTAAGAGCGGAGTAGGACCCAAGCGGTGTCCCTTGGATCAGGTCACCATTGTCAACAAGAATACTGTTTGCATTCTCGGACCGCGCTTCTTTAATAAGGGCCGCTGTATTTGCCAACCCGATCGTATTATCTTCTTTATCCGAATAATAGTTATAGTTTGCCAAGTTTGTATGGATATCTGAGGTACCTAATACACGTAATGTTACTTTATCTTCTTCTGTTCCTGGTGTAGGTTGCAGTTTTTCTACCAGGCGGTCTAATATATTTGCCATTTGCCCTGCTGTCACAATTTTAGTAGAACGGATTGTGCCATCCATAAAGCCTTGTAAAATATTCGCTGCTGCTGCATTTGCCATTGCCTGCTTATGCATAGCATCGACGCTTTTATTATCTTTAAATTTGTCTAATGTAGATAGCGGTGCATTCTCCGTTTGCAAGCTTCGTCCAGCAATAACGAAAGCATGAAGCCTTGTTAGCTGTTGGTCTGGTGCAAACGTATCCTTATTAATTCCTGTAATTAATTTTAGCTCTACTGCCTTTTCCACATATGGAGCCAATTCTTTAGGAACATCTTTGAAGGTAATAGATTTTCCATCACCAACTTCTACTCCTAGATGCTTAATCAGCTCTACTACATATTCTCCTCTTGTAACGGGCGCCTTTGGATTTTCTGCTGCCTCTGTAATATGAACCTGTCCAAATCCTGTTGCTAAAAACGCTGCTGCCAGTGTTCCTGTCATAATAGATTTACGCATTTTCAACCTCCTGATATCCTTTGTCAGAAATAATTGTAAATCATTTTTCTAAAAAATAACTGATTCTCTTTACCTATTTAGATACAATATTCCTACATAGTTATAACACATTAATGATATCAAAGGAGGGGAAATAGACATTTATTCACCATACAACCCGCTAATATGACATACTATATAATCCTTCAATAGGTTGTCCTTCTTCTATTCAGACGTCTAATGTCCAATCGTACGACAAAAAATGGAAAATAAAAAGACACCCCATCCGGAGTGTCCCAATTTTTTTATTTTGCTGCGACTGAAGCCAATTTTTGAGCTGCTGCTTGTACTTTTTCTAAACCTGCTGCAATAATTGCTTCCGCATTTGCTGGATCAGCATTATGGCCTTCAATTACTACTTCGTCTACTTTTGTCATGCCATAAACTCCGCCGATAACATTGTTGATGTATGTTGCTGACATTTCCATCGGAGCAGTTTCTGGTGTAGAATAGATGCCGCCACGTGCCGATAATACGATGTATTTTTTGTCAGTCATTAAACTTACTAAGTTCCCGTTCTCATCATATTTAAATGAATAACCGGCACCATATGTGTAATCGATAAATGATTGTAATGCAGCTGGAATTGTCAAATTCCAAAGCGGGAAGGCAAATACTACTACATCAGCCGGAGTTAACGCTTCACGAGATTTGTTGAAAGCCGCTAAAGAAGCTGCTTGAATTTCTGATAGTTCTTCGCCTGCTTGTGCTTTACCGAAAGCGTTGAATAACTCTTGACCAAAGTAAGGCAGGTTTTCTTCAAATACATCAAATGTTGTTACATTTAGACCTTCCACTTTAGCAGCTTCCGCCATGAAAGCTTCGTACATTTTTGTTGAAACGCCATCTGGGCGGTTGTTCGCTTTTACTACTAATACATTTGTCATTTAGTATAGTCTCCTTAATTATTACGAATGTTTTTATCTCGAATTCAAGATATAGTTATATAATAATAGAGGAGCTTACTTTTTTCAACTAAATTACTATACTACTTTAGGCTGAATTTATATTTCACACTCACCGTCGGAGCATGTTGCCCCCTCATCCCCTACAAGCTGAATAGACTTTTTCAAGCCTGCTTCTGCTGCCGCCTGTTCAATCGTCTGTGTAAATAAAGACTGCGGTTGAGCTCCTGAGATTCCGTATTTATTATTAAAGACGAAAAAAGGCACGCCACGTACACCAATTTGTTGTGCTTCATAAATATCTGCCTCTACTGCATCTTCAAATTGATGGCTGGAAAGAACATCCTCTACCTTCTTTATATCAAGCCCTACCTCTTCTGCAAGCCGTTTTAATACTTCTGGACGACCAATCGCCTCTCCTTCTAAAAAATAAGCTTTCATAAGACGCTCATTGTAAGCAGGTGCTTTTCCTTGTTCATTCGCTAGTTTCGCTAATCGATGTGCCGCCGTTGTGTTAGCTGTCTTCATTTCATCAAAATTATAGTCTAGGCCGACCTCCTCAGCTCTTGCGGCAACATTGGCTGTCATTTTTTTCGTTTCTTCGATTGATAAATTATACTTCTTTGACAGTGCCTCGTAGATTGATTCTTCCGCATCTATAGGTGTAGACGGATCTAATAAAAAGCTTTTATATTCTACTTCAATTTGTTTTTCATAGCCCGATTCCTTAATTGCTTTTTCTAATTGCCGTTTACCAATATAGCAAAACGGGCATACATAATCTGACCATACTTCTATTTTCATGTAGTGCGCCTCCTTTTTCTTTATTGTAACGAGGAGTTATTTGCTCCTACAATTAATACGCTCAGTGAATATTGCATGGACATTTACCCAATACTTGATAAAAACTAAAAAAAGTAGGTTGGATAATTATGAAAAAATCACTTTGGCTGGAAGCAAAAAAGCTAGTATCGACTACAGAATTAACGCAGGATAGCAGATGCGAAATTTGTGTGGCAGGCGGGGGGCTATCAGGAATTTATACAGCCTACCTCTTAGCAAAGAATGGCCATGACGTCCTTTTACTCGAAGGCAAAGAAGCAATTGGCGCTGGTGCAACTTCTTTTTCAACAGGAAAGCTCACAGTTCAGCATGGACTCAAGTATTCCAAGCTCCCATTAGAAGATGCAAAAATCTATTATGAGGCGAACCATCAGGCAATTGAAAGGCTTCTAGAACATTTGCCGCCTTCCCTTTACAATCGTTCTACATCCTATATATATGCAACAACAGAACAAGGGAAGATGGATTTACAAAAAGAATATGAGGCTTATCAAGAAATTGGCATTCCTTCCCATGCGACAAACGAGACAGAACTGCCGTTTGATGTCATGCTGGCACTTGGCATTGAAAATGAAGTACAAGTTGATCCGACTGAATTAGTGACACATTTAGCTAACCTTGCGATTAAAGAAGGCGTTAGAATTCATACGAATTCACGTGTGACAACGGTAAATGAAGATTATGTACAGCTAGCAAATGATGCTCGTGTTCATTTCCAAAAACTGATTCTCTGCACACACTACCCAATTTCATCTCTTCCTAGAATGTACACAGCTAAGCTTGCTATCAAACGTTCCTATTTAACGGCTTCTCCAACGTCTGAACCGCTTAAGGGGCAGTACATCAGCGTAGATGATCCAACCCGTACTCTTAGAACAGCGGAGGTTGCCGGAAAACTCTATTTCGTTTACGGAGGTGGAGAGCATCCAGCTGGAACTGTAACTGAGACAGATAACTACTATGATACATTTACACAGGAGCTTCAAACAATTTTTAATCTTCCAGCACCTGAATATTTATGGAGTAATCAGGATATGCAGACTCCAGATGACGTTCCTTATGCAGGCCCTTTTGTGAATAGCAGCGATAAAATTTACATTGCAACTGGTTATGATCAGTGGGGACTGTCTAACTCCCTGGTAGCCGGAGAAATTTTAGCAAGTTATATGGACAAACAGGAACACCCTGCAAGCGCCATTTATAAACCGACTCGTCACCAAGGGCTGGAGGGATTACAGGAAGGCCTAAAGAATACTGGTTTCATGGGAGCTGAGTTCGTTAAGGGGCATGTCGCCCGAAATGAAGCACCGACATGTACCCACCTAGGATGCAAGACAAGATGGAATGAAGGGGATAAAACATGGGATTGCCCTTGCCATGGTTCCCGCTTTAACGCAAAAGGACAGGTAATTGAGGGTCCTGCTGTTTATCCATTGGAGTTAGATAAAAAGGATGCGTAAAACATTATGTTATAAAATTACCTAAAAAAACATAAAGACAAAGTCATAAATCGACTTTGTCTTCATTCTGAGAGGATGCCTAAAACGGCATCCTTTTTTGATAGGATTATTTAAGCGACTCTGTTAACACAGGGACGATTTGCTTTTTACGTGATACAACACCTGGCAAGCTGATGCGCCCATTTACGATTTCAGCACCAAACGCTTTTGCTGCCGCTTCTGCTACTTGTCCGACCGCTACAGCTGTCGAATCGTTATTTAAAATGTCCGTTACAACGAAGAAGAATAAATCCAATCCATTATCGGCTGCATTTTTATTCAACAGGTTTGTCAGTTCTTCCTGACGGCCTAGAACATCCTCGATATCAACTGCATTCACCTGTGCAACAACAGCTTTATATTCCCCGAATTCAAAGCCTTTTGCATCTAAGGAAAGCAGGTCTTCTAATGACTTGTCAGAAAGGTCCGCACCCGCTTTTAACATAGCTAATCCATACTCTGCAGCATCTACGCCAGCAATAGCTGCTAATTCCTTACCAGCTTGTACATCTTGTTCTGTGCATGTTGGTGATTTGAACAGCAATGTATCTGAAACGATAGCGGACAGCATAAGCCCTGCAATATTTCCCGGGATTTCAATATTATTTTCTTTAAAAATTTTATTTAAAATTGTTGCTGTACATCCAACAGGCTCTGCACGGAAGTAAAGAGGATCAGCTGTTTGGAAGTTTGCAATACGGTGATGGTCGATTACCTCCAAAATTTGCACTTCTTCTATTCCATCAGCAGATTGTTGGAATTCATTATGGTCAACTAGAATGACTCTTCCCGCTTCTTCTTTTGCATTTGAAATAAAACGCGGTGCCTCGAAACCGAACTTCTCTAACGCAAATTTTGTTTCGTTATTTACTTCTCCCAGTCTCACTGCCTCTGCATCTACCCCTAACTGCTGCTTTAAATATGCATAGACAATTGCAGATGTAATAGTATCTGTATCTGGATTTTTGTGGCCGAACACTAATACGTTGCTCATCTTATTTCCTCCTATATTAAGAAATCTACTTGTATTTATCGAACTTATTTTAACATACCTCAATAGGGGAAGAAAAATATAACTTTATATTCCTTTACTTTCAGCTTCATTTCATAAAAATTATCATCTAAATACTATGAAATTGCTATTTTATAGTATATTATTACGTTAAAGTGGCAGACTATGAAAGTTATTATATATTTTTTCTATTATCATTATTAAAAAAATGCCTTTTATGATAAAATTATAGGGTAATTAAACTCTTACTAGACAAAGAAACGAGGATTCTTATGACGAAGAAAATGGAGAAGAAATACATTCCATTAGCTGAATTCTTCCAAAATTCCACTCAACCTGAAATGACGCTTACTTATGAAGCAATCGAAAATATTATGGGCCAGGAATTGCCAAATGCCGCTTATTTAAATTTAAGCTGGTGGAAGAAAACAAAGCCGCCGCTTTCACATTATTTATCATGGGTTAATGCCAATTACAATGTGATTGATGTAAAGTTAGGAAGATCAGTGACATTCTCTCGACTTACAAATAACGAGAATGATGGTGAAGCTCAAGGGAGTAACAGCCATACATATATCATCCGCCCGATTGAAAGTGATGATGCACGAGCGTTCATTAACCTGCAGGAGTCTGTCTTTAATGAGTGCAATTTTGAGTATTTCGATTGTAATGAACAGAACCTTACAGTACAGCAGGTAAGAAAAATCTTAGCTGAATGGCGAAAAACAAAAACAAGCAATATTTTGCTTTGTATTGTAAATGGTGAGTTTGCCGGCTATGCACTGATTAAAGGAAATGTTTCTTCTCGTACGAAACATGTCGCATCTTTACGCATTGGCGTTATCGAAGAATATCAAAACATTGGTATCGGAACATCTTTACTCACTCAAGCTGAAGCTTGGTGTAAAGAGCATCAAATTGAACGTTTAGAAGCACAAATTGTAGAAGCCAATGAGAGAGCAAAGACTTTATTCGAAAAAAATGGCTATGCATGTGAAGGGGTACGAAAAGGCTCATTCAAGCTTGAAAATGAAGTTCAAGACGAATTATACTTTAGTAAATTCCTATAAAGATAATGGAGTTGCCCGATAAGCTTTGCTTATTGGACAACTCCATTTTTTAGACCATTTCTATTAATGAATCGATCATATTTTTTGTACTTTTTGTTCCTTCTGACTGATAATACTCTTTATTTTGAATTACCATACATTCAACGATCGCATGTAAAAGTGAAAACATAGCCATCTCACACGGCACAGCCCTTTGAATTTGTTTGGCCATTGTAAACAATAAATCCGCCTGTTCCTGCAGAAGACAAGGTGCATCTTCTGTAATAGCTATCACCTTGCTGCTTTTCCGTTTAGCCAACTCCACTACCGACCTGACATCTTCTTGATGATCATCGGTTTCTACTACAAAAAGGACGGATTTTTCATTCATCTGCGTTAAATCAATTGCCATTTTCTCCGACTTATAACTCATTAAATATACTTCATTTCGATAAGACACCAAGCTGTTATAAAAGAACAAGGCTGCAGGAGCGGACCCTCTAACACCTAATATAAAAACACGTTCGGCGTTATGTAGTATGTTAATCGCTTTATTAAAGTCAGCTTCATTAATCTTTTCCATTATATTTATAATGCCATCCACATCTTTAGCCATGACTTCATTACATAGAATATTCTGTTTTTTATAAACGCGCTTTTTTAAGGGAGCGGGAGCGGCGCCATTTTTTTCAATTAAATAATCTTTTATCTTCTGCTGAAGTTCATTGAATCCCGATAAGTCCATCGCATAACAAAAACGAATAACTGTTGACTCACTTACCCCAGCCTGCCTACCTACTTCAGAAGCCACTTGCGTTGTAATAGTAGTTGGATTATCAATTACAAATTGCGCCACCTTACGTTGCCCTTTAGATAATCTAATGTATTTTTTTTTAATACTATCGCAAATACTCATACCTCATTCCCTTTCTTTTTTCAATAGTTGAATGGTTTCAGTGATGTCAACCTAATCCATAAGATAGCCCATATAATAAAAAATACATTATCATGAATAATTAGTGAATACAATGATTTTTCAGAAAAAACTTTATTGCTTTAAATAACAAAACTACTTTCGATACAAAATTGACAGAAATGTGTATTCGGCAAAAATATGCTAAAAGATTTAATAAATTCTTGTAAGCACCGCTTTTATGAGCCCTCTATTTCTGTGCTCTAAAGTATACAAAAAAGAGAAGTTGCTATGCCTTTCAGCACCAACTTCTCACTTTTTGATTTAATGTAATTCTGTCTGCTTTGTCTCTTTCCCTAAAAAGATAACAGCTGTTACCCCGATTAAAATTGCTACACAGAAGATGATGAAGATGGATCCATATTCATATCCTTTGCCTAGCAGCATACCTACAAGAAGAGGTCCAAAAATTCCTCCTACCCGGCCAACCGCTGCTGCCATGCCAGCTCCTGTTCCACGGATAATGGCGGGATACTGTTCAGGTGTGTAAGCATATAATGCACCCCATGCCCCTAAATTGAAAAAGGATAGCAGCATACCGGAGATTAGAAGCACAGCTACCGTTTCTGCGTTTCCAAACACGACAGCACTGACCGCTGTACCTATCAGATACGTAACAAGTACAAATTTACGGCCGAACCTTTCAATGAACCATGCTGCTGTAAAGTACCCAGGCAACTGAGCTAATGTCATTATTAGCACATATTTAAAGCTGGAAATTAAGTCAAACCCTTTCCCAACCATTACGCTTGGTAACCATAGGAACATGCCATAATAAGAAAATACTACAGCAAACCATAAAATCCACATCATAAGCGTAGATTTTGCATATTCCTTTGACCAGACAGTCGCTATGTTTTGGAATATCGAGCGCTTTTTCGACTCTACTTTAACGGCGAACTGCGGGGAGTCCGGCAGTTTCAATCGGATATATACTGCATAAAAGGCGGGTAATGCCGTTAATAATAAAGCAACACGCCAACCTTCAATAGGCCAAAATTCTGCCGGTATGACAAAATAAGAAATGATGGCCGCTATGAGCCATCCGCCTGCCCAAAAGCTTTCGAGCAATACGACAACCCGCCCGCGTTCCTCTGCTTTCACGCTTTCCGAAACAAGCGTCGAGGCAACAGGCAGCTCGCCGCCAAGTCCCATTCCAATTAAAAACCGCAGAATTAGAAATACCGTAAATGTTGTGGCAAAGGCGGAAAGACCGCTTGCTACAGAGAAGAGGATCAGCGTCCACATAAAGATTTGTTTACGCCCCACTTTATCTGCCAATACACCGAAAAGTAAGGCACCGACCGCCATACCGATAGAATTGACACTACCAATCCACCCCATTTGTGTAGAATTTAATCCCCAGTCCACACTTAATGCTGCAATAACGAACGATAAGATTCCAACATCCATTGCATCAAACATCCACCCGATTCCAGCGACCCCTAATAGTTTATTGCGTGAAAGAGGCTGTATGTTTACTGATGACTGCTCTTTTATTTGCTCCATTCTTTTCACCTGTCTTTACACTTGACGTTACTTAGTTACTATACATTTGTTTCGGTAAAGTGACAATAGAAAACTTTAAATATCAAATTGTTTCGACTATTTATCTATTTCCTATTGAAATAGAGTTTTTGTAGGAGTACAATGTCTTTTATAAAAAAACAATTGTTCATCTAGTGAGCACAAAGGAGCTTGTCTTGTTATGTGGAAAGGTTTAATTGAAGAATACAAAGAATATCTACCAGTTAGTGAAAATACACCTTCTTTAACATTAAACGAAGGAAATACCCCCCTTGTACACCTTGTGAACCTATCGAAGGAGCTGGGTATTGAGCTATACGGAAAAATAGAAGGCGCAAACCCTACAGGCTCCTTTAAGGATCGCGGCATGGTCTTTGCTGTAGCAAAAGCAATAGAAGACGGGGCAAAATGTGTCATCTGTGCTTCTACTGGGAATACCTCTGCTGCAGCTGCAGCTTATGCTACCCGTGCAGGCATCCAATCCATTGTCGTCATTCCAAAAGGGAAGGTAGCCCTCGGTAAACTGGCTCAGGCCTGTATGTACGGTGCAAAAATCATTGAAATTGATGGCAACTTTGATGATGCTTTAAATATCGTGCGACAAGTTTCTGAGACGACACCAGTAGCTCTTGTAAATTCTGTGAACCCTTACCGAATCGAAGGACAAAAAACAGCTTCATTTGAAATCGTGGATGGGTTAGGAAAAGCACCTGACTTCTTGTGCATTCCTGTTGGTAATGCGGGGAATATTACAGCCTACTGGAAAGGCTTTAAAGAATATAATGACGCAAAAGGAACAGGCCTTCCGAAAATGTTCGGTTTTGAGGCAGAAGGTGCCGCTGCAATCGTAAAAGGCGAAGCAATCGCCAATCCCGAAACAGTTGCGACTGCAATCCGAATTGGTAACCCGGCTAGTTGGAAGCTTGCGGAAGCAGCACGGGATGAATCCGGCGGCATCATCGATATGGTGACAGATGAGGAAATTCTTGAAGCCTACAAATTAATTGCTGGCAAGGAAGGCATTTTTGTAGAACCAGGATCAGCAGCATCGCTTGCTGGTGTTATTAAATCCGTAAAAGCTGGGGAAATTCCAGCAGGTAGTCAGGTAGTAACTGTTTTTACAGGAAACGGACTAAAAGACCCGGATACAGCAATGAGTGTCTCCACGATTGATCTTGTCTCTTTGAAAAATGAAGAAAAAGAAATCCGCGAATACATTGAGGGTATTTTATGAGCAGTAAATGGAAAATTACCGTCCCGGGAAGCACTGCTAATTTAGGTCCCGGCTTCGACTCTGTCGGGCTAGGTTTGTCCCTTTATTTGAATTTAACAGTCTCTTTAGCAGAAGAATGGGAATTCATCCATACAGGTCTTCATGTACCTACGGATACGACAGTTGAAAATCATTTAATTTATCAGATCGCTAATAAAGTAGCAGCAAAATTCAATCAGACACTTCCTGCCTGCCGTGTTGAAATGACAAGCGAGTTACCATTAGCACGCGGGCTAGGCAGCAGCGCTGCGGCCATTGTTGGAGCCGTCGAACTGGCAAATGTAGTATGCGGCCTGGAGTTATCCCTGCAAGACAAATTAAATATCTCCTCGCAAATCGAAGGGCACCCTGATAATGCAACGGCATCTGTACTTGGTGGACTGACTGTATCAGCTATGGATGAAGAAGGTATTGTAGATACTGTTCATATCCCCCGGCTGGATGCCTCATTTGTTGTCTATATCCCCGATGTGGAGCTGAAAACGGCTGAAGCACGTAGTGTTCTCCCAGATCAATTTGACCGTAGTTATGCAGTGAGAGCAAGCGCTAATGCGAATATGCTGGCTGCAGCTCTAATGGTTAAAGATTATGAACGTTTAGGACGTTATATGGAGCAGGATCTATTCCATGAACCGTTCCGTGCTAAATTGATTCCTGCTTACGATGAAATCCGTAACGCAGCAAAACAGGCTGGTGCTTATGGAACAGCGTTAAGTGGTGCGGGCCCTACCCTTATTTCGCTTATTTCAAATGACTCGGCTGCACAATTTTTAGCCAAAATGAACGAGGCATTTCCTAATCATACAATTTTATTGACAAAAGCAGCTCCAGCTGGCGTCACTGTACAAGCATTACACGAAAAATGAGACCGCCTTCTTCGAAGGCGGGTCTTTTATCCATTCCTCCTTCTAAAGACTGAATTTTCCATGAACATGTCATCTTTTATGCATATTCTCTACTTTTTTTGGGTATATTTACTAGATAACAAGAAAGAAAGGGGAAATGGAAGATGAAGATTGGTTTAATTGCTGCTTCTGGGAAAGCAGGAAGCCATATTCTACGTGAAGCACTCATGAGAGAGCACGACGTAACAGCAATTGTCATAAACAAAGCTAACTTAAAAGTAAACGATGTTGAAACGTTGGAAAAAGATTTATTTCACTTAACAAAGGAAGATATTGAGCCCTTTGATGTGCTGATTAACGCATTTGCCCCGGTTAATGATAATGATGATGCCTATTTGCATGTAGAAGCAGGCAGGCACTTGATTTCAATTTTGGAGGGTACGGATAAGAAATTATTCGTTGTCGGCAGCTCTGGCTGTCTTTATATCGATAAGGATCATTCCATTCGCTTAATGGAGCATAAGGATTATCCTGAACACTTGCGCGAGGCTGCAAAATATCAGCTTCAAAATTTACAGGATTTGAAGAATTCATCAATTAAATGGACATTTTTAAGCCCTTCAGCCATGTTTGACTCTGAAGGTCCGCGTACTGGCCACTACATTATTGGAAGCCAGCGCTTAGTTGTCAATTCGCAGTTTAACAGCTATATCAGCTATGCCGACTTTGCGGTTGCTGTTGTTGATGAATTGGAAAATTCAAATCATGTAAATACGCTCTTTACTGTTGCTTCTGAAAACGTAACATCAGCATCTTAAAAAAAAGTGTTCGCACATACGCGAACACTTTTTATGTTTAACTAAACGTATTGACTTACACTTTATTGTTAATAGACTCAAAAAGTTGATGTTAAAACTCTCCATTGTTTCCATCCCTATGCAAGCAGTACGAGGCTGACTGCCATTACTGCCATCCCTCCTACAAGTCCATAAATAGATAAATGTGTCTCATCATATTTTTTGGCTGCTGGGAGCAACTCATCCAAAGAGATGAATACCATAATTCCAGCCACTCCCGCAAAAATAACCCCGAACATAACATCCGTTAAAAATGGCATTAAAATTAAATAAGCAACAATAGCTCCAACTGGTTCAGCTAGACCGGATAAAAAAGATAGCTTGAACGCCTTCATTCGAATCCCTGTAGCATAAAAGATTGGAACTGCCACGGCAATTCCTTCTGGTATGTTGTGAATGGCTACGGCAACAGCAATGGCAATCCCAAGATTGGGATCCTGCAGCGTTGACATGAACGTAGCAATCCCCTCTGGGAAGTTATGAATAGCAATTGCTAGGGCAGCAAAAGTCCCCATCTTTAGCAGCTTATCTGCATCACTGATTGTTGTTTCAGCTTCAACTTTATTAATATCCTCCACCATGCGGACCTCATGTGGATTATTCTTATTCGGTATAAATTTATCAATTAACGCAATCAACAGCATCCCGCCAAAGAAGCCGACAAGTGTCATCCAATATCCTTGTGTATCACCTAAAGCAGCTGTTAATGCATCCTTTGCTTTTACAAAAATTTCAACAAGTGAAACGTAAATCATCACCCCAGCTGAAAAGCCTAATGCCAAGGATAAAAATTTCGTATTAGTACGTGAGGTGAAAAAAGCAATTAAGCTACCTACACCTGTCGCCAGCCCAGCGAACAAAGTCAGGCCAATTGCCAACAGCACATTTTCATCCATTCAGTAATTCTCCTTTAATTTCTCATTTTTTAATTGTATTATATACACTTTGTTTCCTTGGTGCAATTTTTTTTCAGCAGTTTAACTTCTCATGTATACTCAAAACCTCCATGTTCCTCGGAAAGATGAAAAAGATACCATATATTATGCTAATGGTATCTTTTCAGTAGTTATTATTTTATTTCCCTTTTACATAGCTTTCAATCAACTGTTTTACATCAATTCCTGAGGAGTCTTTCAGGCTTTCCTGAAGAGTTGCCATTAAGTCTGTTGCATAAGAAGTAACCTTATTGGCACCCCCTCCTGTACCGCTTCCTGTATCCACCACCGTAATCTTATCGATGTTGGACAGCGGTGCAGCTATTTGTTTCGCATATTCTGGCATCATACGGATAATCATATCCAAAATAGCAGCCTGACCGTATTGTTCAAATGCCTCCGCAATTTTTTCCTTCGCCTCTGCTTCCGCTAAACCTCGCAGACGAATAATTTCAGCTTCTGTTGTCCCTTGAGCTTTTTCTGCTTCTGCTTTGGCCATACCATCAAGCCGGATTTTCTCCGCCTCTGCCTGAGCCTGTGCTTCGATACGATATTTCTCGGCTTCTGCCTGTGCCATCTGCTTCATCTTATCAGCTGCTGCCTGCTGCTCAATCGCATAGCGTTCTGCATCCGCCTTCTTCTTTACTTCTGAATCATACTGACGCTCCCGGCGTAAAATTTCCCGTTCTTCCAGCTCAATTTGCTTTTGGCGCTCGATAATTTGAATTTGCATCTCCTGCTCTTTTACTTCCTGTTTAGCACGCGCCTGCTCCAAATCGTAAGCTTGGTCTGCACGGGCTTTAGCAATATCCTGCTCACGACGGTATTCCGCCACCTTTAATTGATTTTCTTTTTCAGCTTCCGCGACTTCTGTAGCGCGCTCCAACTCGGCTTTTTGTGCCTCTTGATCTGCCTGTGCCCGGCGAATACGTGTTTCCTTTTCCGCTTCTGCTGTTGCAATATCTGCATCTCGTTTTACTTGTGCAATACGAGGCTTACCCAGTGATTCCAAATATCCGTTTTTATCACGAACATCTTTAATCGTAAATGATACAATGATCAGGCCCATTTTCGCTAAATCCTGGGAAGCTACACGCTGTACCTCTTGTGAAAATTTATCACGGTTTTTATAAATCTCTTCCACTGTCATAGATCCAAGAATGGAACGCAGGTGACC
>JAPSKP010000043.1 GCA_031181585.1 Lysinibacillus sp. | reverse complement strand
GCGAATTTTTATCAAATAGTATATTGACTTTCGTTTACTTTCCGCATATAATAATAATTGTCTTTCCTATCAGATTGTTGGAAAAACAACCTGTCTCAGTAGCTCAGCTGGATAGAGCAACGGCCTTCTAAGCCGTCGGTCGGGGGTTCGAATCCCTCCTGGGACGTAAATTGCAAATCGAAGGTTGATTTTCAACCGAAAAGAAAAACGCTTGAAACCTTATGAATACAGGATTTTGAGCGTTTTTTGCTTTGTCTAAAGGTTATAGAGAATCGCATTAAATAACATATAAAATTTAAATTAGGTAAACAAAAGGTGAACAAAAAAATTAAGCGTTGAACATGTTGATTGCGATTTCTTCATCTCGTTCTTCCATTTCTTTTAATACGTGTGCGTAATGACCAAGCGTTGTTTGAATATCTGAGTGACCTAATCGTTTTGAAATGGAATGGATATTGGCGCCTTTATAAATCAAAACACTTCCATGTGTGTGGCGTAAACCGTGAATCGAAATATGTTCAATTTCCAATGCCTCTAAAGTTTTGCTTAATAATTTATTAGCTCCTTCAGTCGTTACTGTTTTAATAACAGATTGGCGATAGAAAACCAGATTGTTTTCATTTTCAGGTAGTGCTAATATTAGCTTCTTAAATTCATTCATAACTTTCTCATCGATGGAAATTTTTCGTTCAGATTGTATGTTCTTTAGCGGGCCGAATCCCGTACCTCTTTTATAATCCCATGCCCGGTATATTTTTAGTTCGTTCTTTTTAAAATCAAAGCAATTGACTCGCATACTAACAATGGTGACTTTACAGAATATATTGTGCTGTTAAGAGGGGAGACCCACCTTTATAAATATTCAAACCTAGCGCTGAGAAATTGGTACAGAGAAGAAATGCGACGCTTACTAGGTATGCCATATAGAACGCCTTACGATAGAATATAAAAAAGCCTTCCACAGATTGATTGTGGAGGGCATTCTTATAGCTGAAAAAAGCCGCTCGAATGAGTGACTTATTTTTTGTTTAACGGTACAACTACTGTTACATCTTCACCGATTCTCATAGAATCCTTTGCTGTCCCATCGAAAATAAATTTCAATTCATTGACACCCTCTAAACCTTCCTCTCCCAAATCAAAAATTACTTCACCTTTTTGGATTACTTTCCCTATAAACTCTGATTCAAAATTGGAAATCATTACATTTGAATCGATTTGACGTTTGGTATTAGTTGTCATAGAGGCGGTGTCAGGGTGAAAACTTATTGTGTCATCCGATAAATTCTCGCCTGTGATGGATAAAATAAGGACGTTTGTTTCAGCAGCAGTTTCGATTAATTCCGAATCAATAGCTTTAAGTGTAGCTGTTTTGATTGCATCTATTGTAAACTCAACATCAGCACTTTTGAACTTATCGGTAGGCGCATCGTACAAATCGGTAATTGTGTATGTACCTGCAAAATCATCTTCAACTACATCTCCTATTTGAGCTCCTGTTAAATCATCAGCTTTGTTTACGCTACTTTCGTCTTTTACTTTAATATCAGAAGAACCTGTTACTGCTTTATCAAGAGAAGCTGCGTATTTTGCGAATTCGTTATCATCCATGTCACCATTCATCTGTAACAAGAACAACCCACTTTGGTGAGTGTGTGAATAGAACAAAGGTCCAGAATTACCTAATTCATCATAGTAACTCTTTGTTTTATTTAGATTCTCTTCATCTTCAAATAAGAATAGTCTACCACCCGAATCAATTCCGAGAGATGGAATTAAAATACGTTTGCCTTCTTTTCGAATATTACCGAATTCATCATTTGGTAAATCAGAAACTTCCCCTATTTCTAGACCATCATCTTTAAAATATTTAATTACAGCATCTACCGTTTTAGCTAGGGCCTTTTGTTGTTCTTCGGTTTTGGCGCTATTATCTTTTGTTTTATCTTCACTACAGCCAGCTAATCCCAGACTTAATATTAGCGCAACACCAAAAATTAATTTTTTATTCATGATGTGATTCTCTCCCTTCATTACCATTTTAATGGATACGATTGGCAATTGTACATAATAAAAAACAGACAACCTTTATTTGTCGTCTGCAATTAATAATATTTTAGAATTTGTAGTTTTCATCGATGTAAATATAATCTTCTTCACTCATACCTAAATCACGAGCAACAAATGCGATTTTATCGTAAATAGCTGTAATTTGTACTCCATCAATTTTGATGGACCGACCATTTAATATTTCTAATTTATCACCTAGTACCATCACTTTAATGGTTGCATTTGAAACTTTATCCCAAAAACCAATACCAAAGCTATTCATACCTATCTTCCTTCGTAATTAAATTCTCGTTCCTTCTTCTGTAATGAAATTAATTTCCACCTTTGTATTGCAAACAGCAGCGATCTCTTCCAATTCTTTTTTGCTGAAATTATCCCGTTTCAACTCACTTGGACAAATTCGGCTGGGAAGTGCCTAATCGTTCTGCTAAATCCTTCATTGTAATTTCATTTGCCACAACTAACATTTTGATTTTTTAGCTGCGCCCATTACGTTTTCGTTCGCTTTCATCAATGTTTACACCTCCATGTTATCTCATTCTCATATTGGGATAATGCTAAAATATTGTTATATTATACCAGATTGTTATATAATATAAAGCTGAGTAGGGGGAGAACAATGAAAAAAATATTTATTATATTACTAGCAGCATTTGTATTAGCTGTAATAAATCCAGTAAAATCAGAAGCGAAAGTGATGTATGACGGGGCGGAAGTTGTAAAAGGACAAACAGGAAAAATGACTTTCAAAAAAGACATCAAGGTATACAAGAGGAACCCAAATGGTACGTTTGATTCCTTAGTGGTGAAGCGAAACAATTTCTTTAGAACGTATGATATTGAAAAATATGATGGCAAAGTATTCTATCAGATGGGGCAGTACCGGGTACAAGCAACAGATTTAGTAATTTTTAAAGAAGTGCCAATAGAAATTCGTTCATCTTTCTATACCGACCCATCTTATATTGTTATTAATCGTGATCGTATGTATCATTGGGGACATTATGGACAAAACTTCAGTGCCAATGGATTGGGTGTGTCCTTACTAAATACAAATAATGGACAACAGTTGAAGTATTGCGCAGATTATTTAGGAGAGCCGTCATTTTGTGATACGTATACTGGTACAGATATTAAAATCGCTGAGACCAAAAGAAGTGAAAAAGGCGTGCGTTTTGAGCTAACAAAAGATACATTTGGGAAAGTTCATCCGTTAAAAGAATCTCCATATTTAAAAGTAATAATGAAAAAGAGAAGTATTTTTTATTCAGAAGGTCTTGAAATAAATGGTTTTCTATATGTAACTTGGAAAGCAAATGATGAATATGAAACCCCGTTTGCTATGTGGATTCCAGTGAATTTATTAAAGCCAGTTGCAGATAATTGATAGATTAGGGAATATATAAAGCCTTCTTGATTATTTATTAAGGGGGAGCTATTTTATGGTTTGTTGACATACAGAGCGAATGATTGTCAATGTCTTAAACTTAGCTGACAACTACTAATAAAAAGACAAAGGCCAGTTCGTGATTAGTGAACAAAACAAAGTTAAAAATTTAGGTAAACAAAAGGTAAACGTTTTATATTTGAACCAACTGTAAAGCGCTTCAAATCCTTTAGTAACAAAGGTTTGAGGCGTTTTTTTGCTTTAAAGAAATTAATTGAATTCGAAGGAAATTAATAATGAGGTATACAAAATATGTACAAGGCAAACAGAGTTAATTAGCGTAGATGCTCATTGCTAATGATTCATTATAACCTCTTTTATCTCCTGTTCATCATAACCGACTGGTTTAACAAACTTAGTAGCCTATGAAGCATCTTCGATTTTTAATTACTCAACTTTAAACCCTGGATAATCAGCGTTTGCATCACAAGATACAAACAACTTTACAATCGAAAGTTGAGAAATGAGCAGGATACAAACATAAGTGGTCAAATATATGATTTAACTACTAATGGCAATTTACCTTTTGAAGATTTAACTGGTCCGGTCCGGGACTTAATAATTTTGAAACAAATGTGGAAGTACAGCCATATGTAGTAACACTTATCCCACTATTAGCTACTCTTACAATTAGAGCAGGAGTTTCATTTTTAGCGAGAACTTATGCAGGACATGTAGTAAAAGTCTCTGGAAATACAGCAAGTCGAGCGGTAGAGCGCAAGATTACTAGGTTAATGATTGATAAAAGTTTGACTCAGAGTGCAAAATTTGTAAATATACTTAGTGGAGAACGTGTTACTTGGGCAGAAAACGGAAATAAAGTTGCTATTTTAATTAGAAAAAATACAGATATAATTGATATAATCTATGATGAAGATCACAAAAATTTAAAATAGATAAAAACACTTGGAAATATGTTGTTGATATAAAACCACTTCAAATTTTTTACAATTTAACATCAATCCATGGTAAAGTAATCTTTGGATTGTTGTTATTTATATAATTTTCAGGATCTTAAGTAAGTAGGTGGAATATTCATGGCAATTTTAAAAGAGTGTACTAGTAAACCTAGTTGTGAAATGGAATTAAATATTCAATTAGCTAATGATGAAAGTATAAAGTTCGATATTTCCTTCCGTTCAGGAAAAAGTTTTCCTGATATTTATACAAAAATAGCTTGTTTAAAAAGAGACTTTTTGAAAATGTTAGATGATTTAAAAAGCGTAGATAATATACATCTAAAAATACTTGATTTTCATGACCCAGGGTTATGTATTTACCATATACCTGAGTATGGTAGATATGAAGGTGAACAACGTTATAAGTTGATTTTTGTTATAGATGCTGGTGAAAAAAATCACTTTAGATCAACAGAATGTGGTCCTGCACTATGTATTATTGTAAATATGAAACAAATCAACGGCTTTGTTAGTGAACTAAAATCGGACATCATAAATTTTATAAACTAGATACAATGATAACTATATGTAAACAATACAGACCTTCTACTTCAATAGTAAAGGTCTGTATTTATAAATTATGTAACAACAACGCACTATGTCGAACAGTGCTAATTTTTTATTTAGAAGTCATAACGAAAACAGCATAGTAAATGACCATGACGGGCTATAGCGAGCTGTCAAATCAGACAATTAACTTTCTGGGCTTTTAATAGTCACGGAGAATACATTCGGTTCTTCAGTAGATGGTAGCGCGAATTCAAAAAAGACGGTACCGGTAGAAAGATCATAAAACATCATGTAACGGAAATGAACTGAGGTTCATCGAATTTTCGGTTGGGGTCCAGTGGGGCATTGTTGGAATATCACATAATACGATAGAATAAGTTGCCTATTACCAATGCTGAACGCCTTTAAACACAATTACGTATAAGTTTAAAAAGAGGTATTACATAAAAAGTACCCAGCTACTCATGCCAGTAGCCGGGTATATTAGGATCTGAGGCGAAAAGCATCTTCAAATCAGAGTGCTCGACATTATTTTAGCTCTATATTTTCTATATACAGCTCAACATCTTTCATCAACTGTTTGAATAATAGTCTATTTTTCTTTTTAATATTTATTCTTTCACTTTTCCTAGCAGCCTTTAAAGAGAATTCTTCATGAACAATAAAGCTTCTGAGATCCGCCAATACTTTAGTATTATTCTTAAAAGTTAAATAATTACCCAATTTCTCCTCTAAATCGAGAATTACATTAACATCGGATGTATTTCTGTATTTACCTTTACAAATAACTTTATAGATGTCTTTTAACAGTTGTTCAATTAAGGCATACAATTCAACTGTGAGCGTTGCATATTTCCTATCTTTGCGCCGTCCATAGAATTCTTCCAATTCATAATCACTTAATAGCTCCATCCATTTGTAAGTGCCGGATTTTTCCGAAGTCTTTTTAACAATTTGGTGAAATTCCTTTTCAATTAAACAAAGATCTGCACATGCATAATCTTTTAGTTTTTTGATTTCCTTCTTTTTATTCAACTAAAACACTCCTTCTATCCATTGAATTTAACAACGAAGGGGAAAGTTCCTTACGTATACGATAAAAGTTCCTTCGGCCATGGCTCCCCCTGTGCAACAGCTCTCTTTTATTTCTTACCCGAATTTTGTGTGAATCCATTATTTTCGACGGATTAAAGATTTCCGGAAATAAGGTAGAAGGTGCTAAGGCTTATATTAACGAACGTTTAAGAATACAAGGGTTCTGTGATCTTCGTGGTTAAAAACAAAAAAATTATGCAGGGTTACTCCAGTTCACCTTCCAAATGGGCTGCCATCGCGACCATAAACACGCAGACACCACTTGGGAGGCTTCAAACAACTATTTACCCAAGACAAAACTTTACCTTTATCACCTTTTACTTTTCTGCTTCTATAAACCGAAAAGCCAGTGGTTATCCGAAAATTATTAAGTAAATAAGAGTCAAGTAAAAAACGGTCCTCCACAGATTAGATTGTGGAAGACCGCTTTTTAGTATATACACAGACACCGTTTATTGGTGCTTACGTATGATTCACGTAACTGTATACAAAAGAACGAAAGGATCTATTTACCCTTATGAAGCTTTACGCATTGATTTCATAATGAAGCTAACAATGAATACAAGTATAATTGCTCCAATTAAAGCAGGGAAGACGTAGAAATCAGAAACTTTAGGTCCCCAACTTCCAAGAAGCATACCTCCAATCCATGCACCGACAATACCAGCGACAATATTACCGATAATTCCACCTGGTACATCTTTTCCTAAAATCATACCTGCTAGCCAACCGATAATTCCACCAATAATTAAAAACCAAATGAAACTCATGCTACTCATCTCCTTATTATGTAGTTTAATATTTCGTTATAGTCTTATATAACCTCTATGAAGCTCTTCAAACATTAAAAAGAAAAATTAAAGGGGATTTCAAGGGAGTTAGCGGACAATATAACGTCTAGCATGTATTAAAAATGATGAAGTACGCATCTATGACCCGTTGAAAGAAGAAGCTGATAGTATTGAGAGAGTGAAACGACATAAGGTTCCTCACAGACCTTGAAGACAAACCTACAAAAAAACATGGAATGATGTGAATGAACTAAAGAAGACAATAAAAAAATATAGATGGAATTCCAACAGAGATAAAATACAAAAGGGAAATTACATAAGAAAGAGTAAAATTAATTTTAGCAGCAGCAAAGGTAATTTCCTGCAGAATATTAACATCTATGAACAGCAGTCAAATCAGCCTTAAAAACGTTGTGTTGATGGAATGACAAAATAATATATAAAAGAAGGAGCCCATTAAGGTGCTCTCAGCCTGTTGACAAACGCTTTCATTCATCGTTGCTTGCCTCGCTCGTCCGCTCATGAACTTAAGTTCTATTCGCGTCTTCGCTCGTCGGCGCGCCTTGTCTGGCAAGCGTTTTCAAGACAGACTGGGTAAACCTTTATTTTAAAAATCTATCTGAAAAAACGTGAAGACAAAGTTGAAAAACGACTTTGTCTTCACTCTGGGAGCCCATTAAGGAGCTCTTTTTAGTGGCTTGGAGCGGTCTTTTCCAAGGCAAATCTACTTCTCTTCAATAATCGGGCGCCATTCTGTAATTCGAACGGCGCTTTTTTCATAGAAGGGCAA
The DNA here is from genome assembly GCA_031181585.1 of Lysinibacillus sp. Classification (GTDB taxonomy): domain Bacteria; phylum Bacillota; class Bacilli; order Bacillales_A; family Planococcaceae; genus Lysinibacillus_B. Next base: position 18,332 of record JAPSKP010000043.1, on the reverse strand, counting down.
AGTTCTTAGCTGGATAACGTTTTACTTTTGGGGAAAGTGGAAAAAACATTGCATAGGAGGAATGATGATGGATTATAATCTATTTGGCAATTCAGGTTTGAATGTTTCTAAATATGCTTTGGGCACGGTAATGTTCAGTACAAATGGTCTTGAAGAAGCGGGTGCAATGGATCAGGCAACTGCAAATTATATGGTGGATTACGCACTGGATCAAGGCATCAACCAATTTGATACCGCAAATTTGTATGCGAAAGGTGATGCAGAGGTTATTTTAGGCAAAGCGATAAGAAATAAGCGTCATGAAATGGTCATCAGCAGTAAAACAGGATTTCAACTGATAGATAAACCAAATGATACGGGTGCCTTAATCAATGTTGATTCATCCATAGATGCGCTATTAAAAAGGCTTGGTACGGACTATATTGATATATATTATGTACATTGTTGGGATGGTCAAGTACCGGTTAGCGAAACTGTCCAAGAGATGAATGACTTAATTAAGAAAGGGAAAATTCGTCATTGGGGGGTAGCCAATTACAGTGGCTGGGCGCTTGCCAAGACACATACATGGGCAGTAGAAAATAATATGATACCGCCAATTGCACAGCAAATCTATTACACACCGGAATCGCGTGAAGCAGAGTATGAAATTTTGCCGGCCGGTAGAGAATTAGGCATTGCTAATAGTATTAGATCTCCATTGGGTGAGGGGCTGCTCACTGGTAAAATTACAAGAAATAAAAAAGTGGAACTAGATACAAGACAAGGGAATGGTTGGCCGGAAACATATATTAAAGATCTGGATTTATTTTATAATCTCGTCGATTTATTGCAAGATGTGGCTTCTAAACATAAAGCGACAGTACCGCAAGTTGTTCTTGCATGGTTGCGTGATAGACCACATGTAGATTCAATCGTCCTAAATGCAAGAACGAAAGAACAGCTGCATGAAAATATCGCCTCATACAATTTAAAATTAACGGACGACGATATTTCACAAATTAACGACCTAACAGCACTTGAACCTATTTATCCATTCTGGCATCGTGCTAGGAGTTCGATGGATAGATCTTCAAATGCAGAAAAGGTATATTTAGATGCATACAATAAGTTGATGGATAGCAAAAATCAAAATAGATAAAAGCAGAAGCAGGACATGTAACGAACACATAAAAACGAACAATCTCGAATTTCTTGATGAAATCTCTTGATTGTTCGTTTTTTTATCTACTAAAATTGTGGAAGCAACTGGGATAATCAATTTCGTCAGATGCTCAATCGTTTGAATCATTACTTTAGTGTGGGCATACCATTACATCCCGCTGTCCTTCAGGAGGCAGAAACATTAGTGAATAAACTGCACAACGGCCATGGTAATGATGAACCTGCAAGACTAGGCGAACTGGCAGTGCAGTGGGTACTCAGCAATCGGGATCCTATTGCTCTGGATCAGCCTGTCTATAGGCGGTAGCTTATGCTCTACTTCCTTTAAGAGGGTGAGGATTCATGAATATAATAAACAGGGTGAATATGATCTCATATATTTCAGAAATGAAATTTGAAGGCCTAAATAAGCTGTTCTAATTTCGAGATTTTTTCCAAAGAATAGACAAATTGATTGGCATAGGGAAAAAAGAGATTTCCTCAGTGTCCGATAGTTTTTCTGCAGGTTGCACCAAGGGAGAACATCACTTTTAATCGTGTTTTCGCATAGTAGTTATTTTCAGGCTAAAGGGGGATACAAATGAGTGACATAAACGCTCAAACATGCAATCTAAATATATGGTATTACCTTCCGGATGAAGTATGGGGTAAAGTAACGGATATATATAAGAGTATGCCGGGCTGGATAGGATATAAAAATGGAATTCCCTGTTGGTACGGGCAGGAAGATGATGATATTTTCATTGTAGCCTCAGTAGAACCAAGTGGACTATCATTTTATGGACAGATAAGTAATAGTGAGTGGAGTTCCTGGATAGAAAGGTTTAAAGTGGAGGCTACAAAAGCACTAGGGTTTAATATTGGTGAACCTGAAGATGGATTTATCTGACTACTTTAAAATATTCTTAGAGAGAGTGTAACTTAGTCGTGAAAAGACGGAGAAACACTCTCTTTTTTTGAGAAAATAAGTTTTACATATTTCTGGAATTCAGACAAACTTTTAAGTATGTTGGCCAAGGAGATAGTTACCTTCATCGGGCGAGTTGCAGATTGCTCATTTGGTGGAAAGAATAGACTGTTAGTATTAGCAACTTTGCTATCCGCAGTACTTGAATGAACGGAATCCCTTTGCTGGCAAGGACTTCAATTATGCCAAAAGTAAAGGGTTTATGTTCTAACCTATAACAAACAATCGCCGGTAAATAAGAACCATTCAGTAATAATGGAAAAAATTCACTTGACCCCCGTAGAATTTCCTGTTAATTTTGATAGTAACAAATTGTTATTAACAAAATGATATTAAGACTATTTTATGTTATTCGCTCTATAAATGAGTTGAAAATCGGAGGGATGCAAAATGAAGAAGGTAACGGGTAGTTGGAACCTGTTCGAAATTACGTGGCTGGTGCTGTTTACTTCGATTGCTGTTGGGTTTACAGTGATGTCAAAGGACTCTTTATTCGGATTTACGGTTTTTATTACCGGAGTGCTATGCGTAGTGCTTGCGGCAAAGGGTAACCTGATGAGCTATGTTTTTGGTATGTACAATACTGTTGGTTACGCTTATTTGGCCTATATTAACGGTTTGTTTGGAGAAGTAATGCTAAATCTGCTATTCTTCGTTCCTATGAATGTCATTGGCTTCTACATGTGGAAAAATAACCGTCAAGAAAACGGGAAGCTGGCTATGCGACAGATGGATATAAGAGGGCTGCTCCTCGCTGGGATGGTCTCTGTGATTGGCTGTTTGCTGCTCGGGTTTGGACTTTCGTTCATTTCAGGACAGAACTCGCCCTACATTGATGCCGCTACGACGGTGCTGTCAATTGTGGCAACCTTCTTAATGGTACGAAGATTCAAGGAACAATGGCTGGTCTATATCGTGCTAAATCTCTTTACTGTGCTGTTGTGGGCGATTCGTATGCTGGAGGGCAGCAGCGAAGGCTTAATGATGATCGTGATGTGGAGTGCTTATTTGATTAACGCGGTTTACGGGTACTATATTTGGAATAAAGGGGCAAAGGAGGTGGCGGTATGAAAAAGCTTGGACTAACACTGGGGAAGTTTGCCCCGCTGCATAAAGGCCATCAGTTCATGATCGAAACGGCACTGCAAGAGGTCGATGAATTGATTGTGGTCATTTACGACACGACGGTCACTCCAATCCCGCTTCATGTCCGGGCAAATTGGATTCGCAGACTCTATCCGGAAGTCCGGGTAATCGAAGTTTGGGATGGTCCTGATGGATATTCAGATGATAGGGATCATGAGATTCGTGAAGAACAATATATACTCGGTTTGCTGAATGGAGAGCAAGTAACACATTTTTACTCGAGCGAGTATTACGGCGGACATATGAGCCTCGCTTTAGGTGCAGTAGACCGGCGGGTAGATGAAGCCCGCGAGCGGGTCCCAATCTCAGCAACGATGATCCGTTCCGATCCATATAAGTACAGGGAGTTCATAAGTGATATCGTGTACCGGGATCTGATTACGAAAGTGGTATTCGTTGGAGCAATGTCGACGGGGAAGTCGACGATCACCGAAGAGCTGGCACGACGGTATCACACGACGTTCGCAAGTGAATACGGACGCGATTATTGGACTGAGCATCAGGTGGACCGCCGAATCGGCCTGGAGGCGTTTGATGAAATCGCGGTCGGTCATATTGAGCGTGAAGAACAGGCAATACTTACAGCGAACCGGTTTATTTTCGTTGATACGAATGCGATTACGACATATATGTTTGCTTTGGATTACCATGGCCGGGCCCCCGACCTGTTAACCCGGCTTGCGTTGGAGAACGCACAGCGCTACGATTTGTTCTTCCTGTGCGATAATGATATTCCTTACGATGATACATGGGATCGCAGCGGAGATCAGAAACGGCATGTTTTTCATAAACAGATTATCGCGGATTTAAAGGAGCGGCGGATTCCCTATATTACGCTCCGCGGAAGCCTTGAGGAGCGTATACGCAAGGTTGACGAAGTGCTGGAGAAGTTCGCGCCCTATGGAAACTATTTCGGAGAACTGAATGGTTAAATCAAAAATAAAGGAGGCGAATCCAATTGGGTTTGTTGGACAAGGACGGACTTACAGAACATGAATTTTTGGAGCAGTACAGAGCTGAGGATTACGAGCGGCCATCAGTGGCGACAGATATGGTTATTTTCACTGTGACGGAAGAGCAGGCTGACAGTTATCGTAAACTGCCGGAAAAAGAGCTGCGCGTTCTGCTTATTCGTCGGGGGGGACACCCCTTCCTAGGCAAATGGGCGCTGCCTGGCGGCTTTGTCCGGCCGAATGAAACGACTGAGCAGGCAGCAGTAAGGGAACTGCGTGAAGAAACAGGTGTGGAAGACGTTTATTTGGAGCAGCTGTATACGTTTAGTGATATCGGGCGTGACCCGCGAACTTGGGTGATAAGCTGCAGCTATATGGCGCTGGTCAACAGTGACAAGCTGGAGCTTAAGTCGGGAGATGATGCTGCAGACGCCGCCTGGTTCAAGATATCTTACCGGCCGCTGCGGGAGCAAAAAGAGCTGATCGAGGACGGATTTATTAAAACGCAGGAGTACGAACTCCAGCTAAGCGGTGAAGAAGAACTTTCGGCGGTCGTGACGAGGACCACAACAGCGAAGACTACATGGACAGGCACAGATTATGAGATCGTAACGAATGATGGGTTGGCTTTTGACCATGCGAAAATTATCGCATACGCTATTGAGCGGCTGCGGGGAAAATTGAATTATACCGATATTGCACTGCACTTGATGCCGAAGTTCTTTACCTTAACGGAGCTGCAGCAGGTTTATGAGGTAGTTATGGATAAAGAGCTGTTGAAGGCGGCGTTCCGGCGTAAAGTAGCGGATCTTGTGACGGAGACAGATCTTTACACCGAAAATGCGGGGCATAGACCATCTCGTCTATATCGGAGAAATTTGGAGGAATAGCGATGATCTACAATATTGATGAGCTAAGAAAAGCATATAATAAGGGAGAAAGGTTCAAATTCTTGTTTTTTTGGGGACATACCCCGTCTAAGGACGGAAGTGTCGACAAAAGCTGCTTCAGCCAATGGTGGATGTGCCCGTTCTCAGTAGAAGGAATGCAGTACTCCTGTGCCGAGCAATTTATGATGGCCGAGAAGGCAAGATTGTTCAATGATGACGAAATGCTGGAGTCCATCCTTAAAGCTAAGCATCCTAAAGAGATGAAGGCTTTTGGACGTGCAGTACGAAACTTTGATAAAGATATTTGGGATAAGGAATGCTATGGAATCGTCAAAAGAGCGAGCTTGGCCAAGTTTTCGCAGAATCCGGAGATTGCCGATTATCTCAAACTGACGAAGAACCGCATACTCGTCGAGGCGAGCCCGCGGGACCGTATTTGGGGAATCGGCATGGGCCAGTCCAATCCGGATGTGGAGAATCCTATGAAATGGCGGGGCAGAAATCTGCTGGGGTTCGCGCTGATGGAAGCACGGGATGAGCTGCTGCGGAGTTAGTTCTTTATGAGGGTAAGCTGAAATGAGTCTTGATCCCCATTGCCAAAATGAAATCAGAACTTCAATAATATTCTCACATGAGATGGTCTGCTAGAAACATCCTGTTTTCTTATGGCTAAAGACTATTTAGAGGAATTATTCTTGTGAAATATCAAGTCTTACATCATTCTAGGTTCGTTAGGATTAATGAACGTGAGGAGAGCAAGGAAAGGATGAGTGTGAGGTATACCCACCGTTTATACCCGCCTGAAAACAGGAAGATAACAATCTGCAGGAAACTTTGGCGACAATATTTATGCATATGAGATCCTAACAGGGGAACCGACTAGATTACCAATAGTAAGTAGTCGATCTGAATGATCGGCTTGCTTTTTTGTTGGAATCAGGCCGTTATTTTCACTGCGCGGGATAAGTGCCTATACATGTTTATAATCCAAATTATTGAAAAAAATATATATTATAACTACTTTAAGGTGCAAAGGAAAGGAGTGAAGGAACATGCTAAAGCTCATTTACATGCTGGGTATACCAGGCAGCGGGAAAACTTATACTGCTAAAAAAATTGCAAAGCAAGAACGCGCCGAAATCATTTCGACAGATGAAATTAGAAGAGAGCTTTTTGGCGATGTTAGCAAACAAAAAAAGACTTTTCAAGTTTACCGTGAAGCATTTTCACGAATTGATAAAGCATTTGCGCAAGGAAAAAGTGCCATTTTAGATGCTACGAATATAGACCGGGATCTCCGGATGAAAGGAATCGCTCGTTTTGCAAACGTTATGAAAGAATGTTATTACGTCGATACACCATATGATGTTTGCCTGGCTCGCAATGCTTCACGCAAAAGGAAAGTAGAAGCAAAAGTAATGGAGAAAATGTACAAATTTTTTGATTTCCCCGCTTATGGGGAAGGATGGTCTCAGATCCACATTGTTCATCATGAAAAGCCATACCCCATTTCTAAAGATTCATTTGTAAGCCTGCTTAATCAAAATCCTAATTATGATGATTTATTCAACTCTCTTAGTGTGATTGATTCATTCGCAGAAATGATCCAATACAATCAAGAAAACCCCCATCATACTCATCCTTTATGCATGCATACATATAAGGTATTTGAATATATCTGTCAAACTTACGAAGAAGATGATAAGTTAGCAATGCAAATTGCTGCATTGTTTCACGATATTGGAAAGCCCTTTACCAAAGTAATCAAAAAAGGACGCGATTATGCATCCTATTTTCTTCACGAAAATGTAAGCACGCATATGGCAGTGCATTTTCTTAAGGAACTTGGATTTGAAGATGATTTTATTATAAAAACCGCAAACATTATTCAAATGCACATGAAGATTGTTTACGCAGATAATGCAGCTAGTGAAATCTATCATTTGTTAGATGATGAATATTTATGGAAATTATATTTCTTTGCTGAAGCCGATTCACTAGCTAAAAATTAATATAAGGAGAAACCCCATGTATACTAAATATCCTCGTACCTTCCATCTGCCTTGGTCCAGAACGAAAACTGACGATGATAAAGTATTAAAATCAATAGATCATTTTAAGGGGAAAGAAGTGATTGTCACTGAAAAACTCGACGGGGAAAACACTTCATTATATACGAATTATCAACATGCCCGTTCAATTGATTCGAAAGATCATCCTTCCAGGCACTGGCTTAAACAATTCCATGCGACATTTGCTTATGAAATTCCAGAAGATTGGCGGATTTGCGGTGAGTATGTTTATGCGAAGCACTCCATCTTTTATGGGGAATTAACACATTATTTTTATCTTTTTTCCATCTGGAATGAAAAGAACCATTGTTTATCTTGGGACGAAACGATGGAGCGGGCAAAGCTTCTTCGATTAGAAACGGTACCTGTACTTTATCGAGGTATTTGGGATGAGGCTGTCATCAAAAAATGTTTTACTGGAAGTTCCATGTTTGGCGGTGCACAAGAAGGTTATATTGTACGTTTGGCAGAGGAATTCTCTTATGAAAATTTCTCAACATCCGTTGCCAAATTTGTTCGTGAAAATCATGTCCAGACCGATCAGCACTGGATGCAAAATGCAGTAGAACCAAACCAATTAACCAACAAAACATGCTGATTATAGAATGAGAATCCTCTGATGAGATGAAGGGAAATGAAGGAAATGTAAAAATACTACATAAGGAGAGAGGTACAGATGGGCAGGAAGAGAAAAACCTTACCGAAAAATTTCGATGAACTAATTGAAGCAGGCGACATATCGGCATTAAAAGAGGTGTTTACCTAGTGCGAATTGGATGCCCGGGGCGGTTACAGTAAATCGACAGCCTTAAGCTTTTTCAATATACCGAGTGAATTGGTTCGCTGGCTCGTAGAACAGGGTGCTGACATAAATGCTAAAGACAGTTACGGAAGAACGGCTTTACATAAACATGCTATAAGTTGGTCGGGCCATATTGAATTACTGCTTGAGCTGGGTGCAGATATAGAAGCCACTGATTATCAAAACGAGACACCGTTATTTGCTGCTGCAGGTTCATGTAAGCCGCATGCGGTTCACACGCTTGCTGCTAAAGGCGCAAATCTCAATGCAGAAAATAAGATGAAGCAGACACCTTTAGCAAAAGCTTTAGCTATGTGTAGAAACATAGATATCGTCAATATGGCGGAAGTTGCCGCTATTTTGCTTGACGCCGGAGCAGCTGTAACGCTGGCAATGAAAGACTCGGTCAAACGGATCGGAAATGAATTTGAATTTCATAGAGAAGGCTTTAATAAAGAATATTTAAATCAAACGGATGAGGCTCTTTACCGTCTGTACGAGCTGTTTGAAGTTCCCCCGGTAGAAAAACGAAAGATTCACGACGGTACCTCGCCAATAACCGTATCAACAAAGGTATGGCAGGCGCAGCATGATGAACTTTGGAATTTATTAATCCCTTCAAAAGGGCATGCGAGCACCGTACAGGGTGAGGTAATCCGTATTACCGGGAAAGTGTCATATGAAATTTTAGATAATGGCGGTATCAATTGGGATAACCAGTTTCGTCATATGCTCAATTGTTTGAACCATTACTTTAGCTTGGGCACACCATTATCTCCCGCTGCACTTGCGGAAGCCAAAACATTAGTGAATAAACTACATAACGGTCATGGAGACGATGAACCTGCAAGGTTATGCGAACTGGCAGTGCATTGGGTACTCAGTAATCCAAATCCTATTACACTGGAACAGCCCGACTATAAGCGGTAACTTATGTACCGTTTATTCAGCGGATATAATACGCTTTTTTCATGCGCTGTACATATCCCTTTTCTACGCATTTACCAGCTAAGAAAGGGGGTTATTATTTTCATTTCATTCAGAAATTCACATAAGAACGAAAAAATACTGAGGTGTAAAAAAGATGCAAAAAATTCGAAGAAAAAAGGTAATTGAAGGTACAACGGTACCAGGGATTATTCATAATGGAGACCAATATTTCTATATAAATGTTGATGTTTATGAAGATGGAACGGCTAACTGTTGGGAACTTGTAGATTTAGCAGGGCTTAAAGAAAAGATAGACATAGGCTGGTTGACGCCGATCGCTCCTCGGGGCAAGACACTTTCGATTCACGGGTTAGGAGCATATAAGATCGACTCGGCGAATTGGCTGTATGATAAGGATACATATTACGGATATGTGGTGAACAACGTAAAGAAACTCAACCCAGAATTCGAAAACATGTTTAAAATTACAACTGCTCAAAAAGAGTTAAATGAAGCAAGAAAGGTAGTTTATTCACCTACGGCTATTGATTTCTATGTGGTGCGTGAAACGTTCTATGAGACAGTAGAAGGAAAAGGCTTTTTTATTTTCATGAAAGAAAATGAAAGAAACTATTTGGTGAATATGGTCGTATACGAGAACGGTCTTGTTGGAATTTATAATATGGATTTCGAAAAATACTATCAGATGGATGAAATCGCTGAATTATTTAAGAATGGAATATTGTTTACAGCATTCTCTCATCCTTTAGAAGTTACGATTGCAGAATTAGGGGAAGTATGTTTTTCAGAAGTGCTGTATGCAGCAGATGTAGAAGAAAAGCAAAAAGAACTGTTCGATATGTTTAGTAAATTAAAAGGAGAGAAAACGACTTTAGAAATCTGCAGGGAAGCTTACTATCATTATCTTGCTAACCCAAGTGACTTTACTAGGGCCAATTTAAAAGAAAAATATGAGCTCGTTCCCGAACATGAACGGATGTTTTTGGGTGATATGGATTCAAAGGACTGGGATTACCAAAGGATTATTTATAGTCCAAACGAGAAACGGGAAGTGTAAGAATTTCAGGAAGAGGGGGAAGGAACCGCGGCTTTTTTGTATGAAAGTTGTAAGTTTTTGTCCGGAACTGAAAAGAAACCTTATATCTTTAATCGTGAAAATTAGGCATTTAGGGTAGGATGCCCCGAATTAACAAGTAATGATATAGTGTAAAACGGTTAAGTAAAGAGTCGTTTATCAGAATGGGGGACATATATTGATAAAATACGAAATTCCTGAACTCTTGAAAGAACATGAAAACCTAATTAAAGGTACTTTTAGGTATAGTAATGAGATAAGTTTCAAGCGTGAAGAAACAAAACCATGGGACAGTAAATTAGGCGGGTGCCCTTATTTGAAAAGTATTGAAGAGTATCCAACTGATGAAGCTGGGGAGCCTATGTTGTTTTTAGCCCAAATCAATCTGGCAGACATTGAAAATCTAGCTGAATTACCTGAAAAGGGATTACTGCAATTTTATGTTGCAAACGATGATCTGTTTGGTTTGGAAGACCTGGTTCTCGTAAAATACATAGAAGATTATGAAGAAAATGAAGAATATTTAGTAAAGAAACATCCGTATGAAAATGAAGAATATAAACAGAGTCTTCCTTTTGCAAACAGCGGTAAAATGTATTTCAAAACAAGGGAAATGCCTATGTCGTCCTCATTAGACCTCTTCCGGGAAATTTTTGCGAATAAGCTGTCGGAAGTAGAATATGAGAAACTGAGTGATGACTGCTATAGCAGCGATAGCAGAATTGGCGGTTATCCCTATTTTGTTCAGCATGACTATATCGGCTTTGATGATGGCGATTTTCTTTTATTGCAGCTGGATATCGATGAGGAATGCGGCATTATGTTTGGGGATTCCGGGAATTGTGTTTTCTCTATTCCAAAGGAAGCTTTGGAAAAAAGAGATTTTTCAAAAGTTATGTATGATTGGCAATGCTGCTAGTGAGATACGGGTGCGATGATCTGTTCGGGAGCGTATAGTATGGGCTTTGCAATCGGGCACTTTTGAGCAGCTTCTATTTTCAATACAATGGCAAGTAACTACAAAATTGACGAGTTGGAGGAGAAAAAATGACCGAAGAAGTAAATACGACAGGATGGAATACCATTGAAGAGGAAGTAGCGAAGCTGTACGGGGAACAGGAACCAAAGCATTATGGTACCGCTATTCCTTATATGCTTGGTGGTCAAGATCCATTAGATGGTCTTAGCGCTTATAAAGCGGAGTTGCCTTTTCCACACTGGCATATTGTAACGTTTGGCTTCTCGGAGCTTTATGAAAAGGAGTCGGAAAATCCTGATTATAGCGGCTATGGGTTTGAACTTACTTTTCGCGTGGCCCGTAGTAAGGATGAAGAGGAGCCTCCAGCATGGGCATTAAACCTGCTTCAGAACATGGGGCGGTATGTGTTTACCAGTGGCAATGTATTCGCTTCAGGTGATTATTTAGATGCCAATGGGCCGATCTGCTTGGGAGCCGATACACAACTGACCGCTCTTGCTTTTATACCAGATCCAGAACTAGCTACGCTGCAGACGCCTAATGGACGCGTTGAATTCCTGCAAATGGTTGGAATTACAGAGGATGAGCTGGAAGCTATGAAAACATGGAATACAAGAGGTTTACTAGAAGCCGGAAAAGAAGAACTGCCGGGTTATATTACGGACTTATCCCGACATTCTATTCTGCAAGTCTCTGCTGTGCAGAAAAGTGTTCAAATAGGGATAGAGCGTGACGGTTCGAGCACGGGGTTTTTATTTGTGGATCAATTGGCCTGGGAACCCGGCAAGAATGGTCTGTTCAGTAAAAAGCCGTCTGTGCTTACACTAGGGGCGAAGCAGGCCGGGACGATTGGAATGCTGCTGCGCGGCCGACTGCTTAAGGGAAAAGATTTGAGTTTAATGAGCAATGAGATAAGCGTAACATTGGAACCCGCTTCAACGACGAAAATCGAAACAGATGGGCATAGCATCCATTTGAAACTGGATGAAGCCGTTGTTAACGAGCTCATGCATAAACTTCTGCCCAAAGAAGGGGAAATTCATTTGTCATCTTATAAAGATTTAAAACTTCAAGTCGTTAAAACATACATCAAGGATCAAGATGGAAATGTGGTATCTACTATCGGATAGACATTGTCTTTCCGTGTATATAACTATGAGTTTATGAGAGTTACATAATTTAAAGGGAGAAAAACAAGATGAAAATAATACGAGCGGTATCTCTCGGAAATTTGCTGTTTTTCATTCCAGTAATAGTGTTAAGTTATTTCCTGTGGAACGATTATAAGGAATATATTGACGAGTATCAACCATCCTTTGAGCGTGTCTACATGCTGGATGGGGGAAAGCAGCTGATTGGCTTAGCAAAACACCCGGTTGGAGATGAATTGTGGATTGCTTACGATGAGGGTACGAGGGAAGCCATGATTATTAATTATTCTTCAAAATAAGTAGTAAAATTATTTATAAACTAAAATGATAATAGAGGCTGTGTTAAAAACCAAAAGGACTTTTAACATAGCCTTTTACCATCATAAATAGATATTTTAACAAGTGTGTTGATTATCTAAATATTAGTTGATAGAAAGCGTGTTTTTAGAAAAAGGCCTATAATAAATGATACGCCAGTTGATTGGAGCGAAAGCGGCGAGAGTGTAGCTGACGGCTGCACCTTTCGCTACAGAGCAAAGCTTTATACGGGAATAGCATGGGGTGAAGACCCCGCAGGAGCGAGGGACGAGTGACGAGGAGGCTGAGGCCATGCCCGTGGAAAGCGAGCCGGCTGTAGCGGAAATCAATTTTCCATACGATTACACTAACAATAAAAGGTAAATCAACCACCTAATATTTTAAATACTGCTCCTGCCGCGGCAGTATAAACATGTCAACAAATAACTTGCTGTTATTGAGGGGTGGCGACGGCATAGGATATGATAAAAAATGACTCAACACGCCGCAGGTTAGCGGAAGAGGTGAGATACGTATGGATAATCAAACTTATGCAAGGTATTTGCTTCAGCTTATGGGAGAAGAGGTGGATTCCAATGAGGCAGATATTGAGGAAGCCCAGTTCTATGGGTATTTCCAAATGTATATGCCAGATGGAAAAGGGGTAGAGGCTACTTTTGAACCTCTTGAAGATGGGCATGCTTATTTGCAGAAGATATTACAAATCTATAAAATGCTGGATCCTGAGGATTTTAGCGCATCTGCAGTGCCAGGATACTTTACTAGTAAAGCTGCTAATGTACCAAATGAGATATTAATAGATTACGGCCGACAGTTTATTCAAGGCTTAAAGGATTTAATGCTGGAGTCCTCCGAGAAGACAGATACGGTAGATTCAGTGGATTACCTGCTTGGAATTAAAGAGATTAAAATTGTACCTTCTGGATCAATAGATGGAATTCGTGAGCAATACGATCCAGAAATATATGAGAAGATTTTTGATATCATCAGCGAACAGAAGGCGTACGATGAACCGATTGAAATTTTGGACGAGGCGTATTACTCGATTGCCTGTGATTACTGGATTTCATATTATCTTCAGTGGCATCGTTATAGATTGAGTGGTGATCCGTTCGCAGCATATTTTGAGCTGTACAGACGTGGATACTCAGTGGTCTTCTCAGAAAATAAGCTGTATATTGGGCCGTAATTAAGGAGGTTAATGGAAATGACGGAACGTTTACCATGTAATATGGCAGGCTGCAGCGCGACAATCTTGCCGAGCACCGCAGCCAAAACAGGCGGCATCTGTATGCCCTGCTACCAGGAGCAGGAACGGAAAAAACGGCAGGCTTATATAGAAAAGCATCGTAAAACGATGAATCTGTATGAAAACTTAACAAATCATGTAGATATTCTCAAGGTGATGCATGCCCCAAAAAAGTATGATCCGCTAATCCAATATGTTCCTTATCCGTTCAGCATGGAGCAAATATACATTTCATTATCTGCTCTAGAAGCGGATAGTATGATGAAATATGCGTTGGAAGTACTTGCTGTAAACAATGAAAGTGAAGCAGAAGACATTCTATTATCTCTAGTATGCTACAGGGATGATAATATATTGGACGCTCTGCCGGAACTCATACAGCGCGGCTTATTTTATCATCCCATTCTATTTAAAGATTCACCACAGGACATTCGAGATCAGCTTCTGGAGCGGGTAGCGTGGGATGAGGATAACCGTAACCATCTTCTTCTTGTACTCGGATGGATTGGCGATTCGGTAGTTATAGACCAGTTTCAACAATGGCGAAAACAGCCTCCTGAATGGACGGAGCAATTATTTGTTACTCCTGAAACATATGTCCTGGATGGTGGTTGGGAGCTTACACCTGATGGAGAAAGGCGCAACCTTATTAGCCATGTATGTTATCCGGTCAGGCAAGCAAACGCACAGAATGATGATGTAAATGATGGGCATCATGCGCGTTTTCTTAAGACAAGCAATGCCGCATGTCCATGGTGTAAAAGAAAGTTAACGAAGCTGATGGATGTTGCTGTCTCTCACCCCGCCTTGCAATATCTGAACCTGTCTATGGAAAACCTCCAAGTAGTAACCTGCGAAGTTTGCGGATGTTTCAGTACGATTTATATGGAACTGGATAATAAGGGGATGCCTGTATGGAGCCGATTTAACCAGGAACCGGATTATCTTCCGGATTTTGAAGACGTAAACAGCAGTGCCGTATCCCTGGCTCCCTTATCACTTTTATCTGAGCCGCAATCTCCTTATTATGCGTCAGTGTGGACTATGTCACAATTGGATTCACAGATCGGCGGCCATCCAAGCTGGGTTCAGGATTCCGAGTATCCGGTATGTCCTTGTTGTGAACGAAGAATGCGGTTTATAGGACAGATTGATTTTGCTGATTTCGATGAGTATGCAGAAGGGATATTTTATATGTTTATTTGTCCAGAAAACAGGATAACAGCAACGGTATATCAGCAAAGCTGAAGAATATTGATATTTTATATCATCACCGCCATGTCACTGGCTTTATATGTATTTGAAAACTTTAAAATAGTAACATAATGATTCTGCTAAAGGAAGGTGTATGGATTGCTAAGTGAAAATAATCAACATAAACTCGAGCGGATTGTTCACGAATATCAGTTTGAACATGCGTTGGAATATTTAATAGCGGCTGTACGTCAAGGCATTCGCTTATCGAAGAATAAGATTGAGACATACAATGAAATATGCCCATCCCGCATAGGAGGCGATCCGGATCTGCCTGCTGTGATAGAATGGCCGGTGAATTCCGATGGTACTTCGATGACGTTTCTGGCCCAGCTGCGTTTGCATGAGTTGATTTCTCATGATATGTCGGCACTGCTGCCTGCAACAGGAATGTTGTACTTTTTCGTAGGAGTAGATGAACCTGCATATGGTATCGAGCACAAGGTAATCTATCTACCGGAGGACAAGCTTCAGGAAGCTAAACGTCTCCGTTCGCCTGAAGTGACTGCTCTTGAGGGTGAGTTTACAGGATACCGAGTAAGTGCTAGGTCAACAATGGAACCTCCGAATTATGGTTATGTAGATTATGAAATGGTAGAAGACGATGAGCATGACTATGAACAATATGAGGAGCTATGCTTCGAATTGAACGATGGGAACTCAAATGATCTGGCAGTAATGTTCGGTTATCCCTCAACCCAGCACGGAGACTGCGAATATGAAGCAGCTCTGCATTTGTTGACCGGCAAACAGTATAACTACTCAACGGATTCAGCATTGGAGCAGATTACTGATCATTTTAAAGGTGATTTCGATCGAGCGAAGCAGGAAGTGGAAGATACATTATTACTGCTCGCGCTGGATTCTGATCAGGAGGTCGGATTCTGCTGGTGGGACGCTGGAGAATTGCAGTTCTATATTCGAAAGGAAGATTTGCTCGCAGGGAACTTCGCAAACACATATTGCTCCCTATATTCGAGCTGATTCATTTATCTCTCTGCGAGTATAACGGCAATGATGTTGAGCTAGAGCAAATCATAAGAAGAAGAGCCCGCTTCTAAGGCGGGCTCTTGCATGAATGAAATCTGCGATTAGGCTTCTTTTAACTTAGTGATGACTTCCTCAGCATACAAATTGGTAAACCGGATAACCCCATCGTCCTGTACGATCCGCCCTTCCTTGATACGGGTATCAAGCCAATCGGTAATAAAGGAAGGGGCATAGCCGCCTTGTCCGAATTCCCCGCCAAACGCAATTATGTTCTCATAGGCTGTCAAATATTGCTCGCGGCTGGTGTTTGGATATGACTTTATATATAACCAAAACTGCATATCATACATGACATACGATACTTCATCTGCATGAAAAGAAAAATGGCCCTTTTCTTCAACAATCCGTGTACATATATTACGGATTTTCTGTTCAACCTGTTCCACTTCGGTTACCCGAGAGCACAGCTCCTCCAGCAAAGGAGAAAATTTACCGTGCGCAACTTTGTCCAGGGCTTCTTCTTTGTCTTCTTCAGACGTATCATATTGTTCTTCATTCACCAAGCCTTTGATAAATTCTTCAAAATTATCAGCTAGAAAGGTAATCTCGTAATCATCTTCTTGATCGACATGAATGACCTCGGGTTCGCCATCTTTGCCGCATGCCCGGTAGTCCAGCATGATGACATCATGCCCAGCTGAAGGACAATCACAAATCACTACGCCAATGTCAGGATATCCCCATTCCTCAATCATAAATTGGCTGCCCCCATCCCCGCACAGTGAGTAGCTTTTCTCGCGGCCAATCCCCATAATCCCTGTAATGGCAATATGATCCTCTGCCCAGGAAGTCGGTTCCTGTGTTGGAAAGTTAGTGTTCTTCGGTACACCGCCGTTTTGATGCTTCATCAGCTGAATATAAGAGGAGGGAAGCTTGTAACCAAGCTCTTGTTCAATTGAATTAATCAGTTCATCCGTAGGTGGCTCGGATTGATAATCTTCTTTTGCATACTCGCTGTCCTCCCAGAAATCAGCTAAAAATATATCAGAAAAAAGTGCTTTATCCGTTACTGAACTGCTGTGTTCCAAGGAAGCTTTCTTGTTGGCAAGACGGAGTTCTTCTCTTTTCTGTTTCTCCGCCTTTTGAATACTATGACTTAAAAAATACGCTGTACTTTGATTATCGGGCTCTAATTGGTCAGATTTGCGGAACGCCTGAACCGCTTCCTCATAGTGTTTTAAATAATAAAGAGCAAAACCTACCCGATAATGCCAGAGAGGATCCTGTTTACCGGCCTCGGAAATTTTATCAAATTGAGAGAGCCCTTCCTCGTAAAGCCCCAAATTATTATAAGCTCTAGCAAGACGACTAACCGTTTCATAGTCTTGTTCTTCATCGGGGATAGCTATCAGCAAATCCACAATTTTCTGATGCTCGTCTTCTTCATGCCACTTGTTCAGCTGTTCAAATAGTGTTTGATTCATTTCTACCTCCAAAATGATTAGTAAGACACCAGCTTCATTCATGCTTGGCAGCCTCTGCCTATAAAATAGTAATTACTATAATAGAGAATACTATAATTCTTTCATCATAAGAAACCAAAGAATGGCAAGTATTCTGAATATAGGCTTTTAGATATAGCTAGTAATGCGGGTGAAAAATTCAGATCAGCATGTAGGAGATATTTAGATACTGTACACCAGGTTCTTAAATATTCCGTCGTCACGACCTTAAGTCAGTCTGCTAAAGCGAACGGCATGCCAGTTTATATGAGAATTGGTATAATAAAGTAAATATACAAATTGAGGATCAGAGAGGCTGTCAGGCAGATGGCATTTATTATCATGGCGATTCCAAGGAGTATTTGAGGCGGAATTCGGAGATAGGGAGAGAGTTATGATGGATTCTAAGGCAAAGAAAATATTAACAAGCACTTTTTGGTCAGCCGGCGGTTGGAAACAGGGCGGGCTGGCAAACTGCAGCGCAGAAGATTTTGAGTACGCGAAGAATAAAGGTCTGATGTTTGATCCTCTGACCATCACACATGATGAATGTATCAGCAGATTGCGGCAGGTTCACGAAGACGAAATGAACCGGGAGAAAGTGATTAAAGCTTTTCTACACAGCCTAACAACCAGAAAAGTCTATTTACGGAGCGCTTTATCAAGCTGGGCGTTGACCCATGAACTTTGTCTGCATGCATACCATGACAAACAGGCAGAGGAACCGATGTATAGTTTATGTGCTTATTGCAACGACAATTGTCTAATGTCTGATGAACAATATATCCATTATGATCTGAACGTGCTTCAATTCGAGAGGGTGAAATGGGGAGGCGTTCGACACAACCATCTCATCTATTGCCTAATGG
>JAPSKP010000141.1 GCA_031181585.1 Lysinibacillus sp. | reverse complement strand
ATGATGGCCCTATGGAAAATAGCTCCCGCTCTTGCAACAGGCTGTACTATTATATTAAAACCTGCAGAACAAACACCTTTATCAGCTTTATATTTAGCTAAGTTAATAGAGGAAGCAGGTTTCCCAAAAGGGGTTGTCAACATTCTTAATGGCTATGGAAAAATAGCCGGAAATGCGCTTGTTAAACATCCAAAGGTAAATAAAATTGCTTTCACTGGTTCAACACCTGTTGGTCGAGCCATTATGAAAGAAGCTGCAAACACGATGAAACGAGTAACCTTGGAGCTTGGAGGCAAATCACCAAATATTATTTTGCCTGATGCGGATCTGGATAAAGCGATACCAGGTGTATTTTCCGGGATTATGGCAAATCAAGGTCAAGTATGCTGCGCGGGCTCAAGAGTGTTTATACCAGATCATCTTTATAACCAGGTAATGGATAGACTGGTAGATTATGCAGAAAAGGTAAAACTGGGTAATGGTTTGGATGAGTCAACAGAAATGGGTCCACTCGTCTCTAAAAGACAGCAGGAAATTGTAGCATCCTATATAGAAAAGGGGATAAAAGAAGGTGCAAATCTTCTAATAGGCGGAAAAAGCTTAGACAAAGGTTATTTTGTTCAGCCAACCGTATTTGCTGATGTACAGGATGAAATGTCTATAGCCAGAGAAGAGATTTTCGGTCCAGTTGCAGCTGCGATGCCATATAAGAGTATCGATGAAGTTGTAGAACGCGCCAACTGCAGCCCATACGGATTGGCAGCAGGATTGTGGACGGAAAATTTAAAACATGCCCATACTATTTCAAGAAAATTAAAGGCTGGTACTGTGTGGGTTAATTGCTATAATATCACCAACGCAGCTGCACCTTTTGGAGGATATAAAGAATCCGGATTTGGCCGCGAGATGGGGTCATATGCATTAAATAGCTACACGGAAGTAAAGAGTGTATGGGTTAACTTAGAGTAATTAGCCTTACTTAATGGCCTTCAATAAATAGAATGTTAATCGAAGGCTGTTAGGTAAAATTCTTCTCGAAATGAAAGCGGATTCAATATAGAGGGAAAGGGTGTTTATATGGATGATACGAATCAACTTCAGCGAAGGTTGAAATTAAAGCATGTTGTCGCAATTGGAATTGCTTATATGTCTCCATTTGCTGTATTTGATACTTTCGGAATTGCTTCGGATGTATCCTCAGGGCATGTGCCGGCAGCATATATTATCGTTTTTACTGCAATCCTTTTTACGGCTTTGAGCTATGGAAAGTTAGTTAAGAAATACCCAACGGCAGGTTCAGTTTATACTTATACAAAAAATATTTTGAACCCATATTTGGGAATAATCGCTGGCTGGATCACTTTTCTTGCTTATTTAGCTTTGCCAATGATCAATGCCTTATTGGCCAAAATCTATTTATCTGCTGCCTTGCCAGAGGTTCCCGATTGGATTTGGATTGTGGGGTTAATTCTTGTCATTAGTATTTTAAATATTTTTGGAGTAAAGCTGGCAGCTTCATTAAATATGCTGCTCGTTGCTTTCCAGTTTATTGTCGGAGTCCTCTTCATTTACCTTAATGTAAGATCAATTATTAAAGGACCCGAATCTTTAATTTCTATTAGTGAATTATTTCCGTCCAGTATGGGAATTTCCGGTCTATTTGCCGGTGCTGCACTTCTGGCTTTATCCTTTATCGGTTTTGATGCAATCACTACACTTTCGGAGGAGACGATTGAACCGAAAAAGACAATCCCAAGGGCGATTATTTTAGTAGCTTCAATAGGGGGAATCTTCTTCTTTACGGTAACTTTCTTCATGCAGTCCCTTTTTCCTGATGTATCTGTGTTTAATGATATCGAAGGAGCCTCTCCAGAGATCGCCTATACCATTGGAGGAAATCTTTTCTTATCTATTTTCACAGCTGGCGCATTATTTTCAGTATTTGCTTCCGGTTTAGCAGCTCAAGTAAGTGCATCAAGGCTGTTATATGCTATGGGCAGAGATAACGTTTTGCCTAAAGGGTTCTTTGGGTATCTTCATCCTAATTTAAATACACCGGTTCCAAATATTCTATTTATTGGGCTTCTGGCGCTTTCCTCTCTTTTTCTGGATTTAACAATGGCAACATCACTTATAAATGTAGGGGCATTTACGGCATTTAGCTTTGTTAATATTTGTGTGATTGCAAATTATTTTAAAACCAATACAAAACGTACGATTGGATTCACCTTTGGAAACTTGATCGGCCCCCTGGTTGGACTTGGTTTCATTATATACCTATGGAGCAGCCTTGATTTTATGTCCATTATTGCAGGATTAATATGGACTTTACTCGGTATCGTTTATTTAATTATATCAACCGGCTTCTTTAGTAAAGAACCCCCAAAGATCGACTTTGAAGAGTTAGAGATGTAGCATCAACGTTTTGATTTTTTTATAGTAGTGTGTCTGAAACATCCCTAAACAATAAGGAGTGAAATGTCGATGAATAATAGATTGCGTAACAAGTTGTGGTTTTTGATTTTCATCCTTATTCCATTAATGCTCATACTTGGTGCCTGTACTGAAAAATCAGATGTAACCGCCAAAAAGGACACAAATTCTTCTGATAAAAAGGACGTGGAGGCATCTCATGATCATGCCTCACTTGTACTTAAAAATGGGAAGGTTTACACCATGGAAGAAGATCAGCCGCTTGCTGAAGCAGTTGCAATTAAAGATGGAGAAATCCAGTTTGTAGGAAGCAGTTCTGACGCGG
Source organism: Lysinibacillus sp. (assembly GCA_031181585.1). Taxonomy (GTDB): domain Bacteria; phylum Bacillota; class Bacilli; order Bacillales_A; family Planococcaceae; genus Lysinibacillus_B. Next base: position 2,873 of record JAPSKP010000141.1, on the reverse strand, counting down.
AAAAATATGTGGGGGAGGATACTGAGGTAATTGATCTGGAAGGAAAGATGGTATCTCCTGGTTTTATGGATGGTCATACTCACCCGCCAGGTTTATGGACCTCCAAGCTTTTTGAAGTATATCTAGCAGAGCTTGAAAGCCATGAAGAATATGTCCAAGCAGTCGCTGATTTTAGGGAGAAAAATCCTAAGGCCAAAATCATTACTGGGGATGGATGGGTGAACGGTCCGTATGAACAGGCGGATGGTACCAACCCAGGCCCTAAGAAAGAGGATTTGGATGCAGTTGTTTCGGATATACCTGTTATGCTTTACTCTATCGACAAACACTCAGTATGGGTAAATTCAAAAGCGCTGGAGATTGCCGGAATTACCAAGGATACAGTGGTTCCTAAGGGCGGTATGATTGAGCGTAATCCTGACGGTTCTCCCCGGGGTGTGCTGCGGGAAGGAGCAATGGATTTGCTCGCAGATGTCCAGGCGCTGTCTAACTTAACGGATGAACAATATAAAGAGGCAATATTAGAATTTCAACAAGAAATGCATAGCTTTGGTATGACAGGAGTCATGAATATGTCAGGCGGTGATAGAAGTTTAAAAGTACTGAATGAATTAGAAAAAGAGGGGAAGCTGACCATGCGGGTCGCCAATGCAATTGTATTTGGACCGGAAACTCAACCGGAAGAAGCGGTTGCGAAAATACAGGATGCTGGTAAAAAGTACAATTCAGATTGGCTTTCAGTGAACACCGTAAAATTATTTGCTGATGGAGTGACTGAAGGGAAAACAGCCCTCTTTGTTGAACCATATACCAAGAATGCCGGAATGGGATCCCACCACCACGGTGATGCGAATTGGAAAGAGGATACTTTTAATAAGATGGTCTCAAAGCTAGATAAGGAAGATATACAAGTACACATTCACGCAATCGGCGATGGGGCAGTTAAAATGGGCCTTGATGCCCTGGAATTGGCAAAGAAAGAAAATGAAGAGCACAATTCCCGCCACACGATTACTCATATCAGTGCGATTCAGGATAGTGACATCTCCCGTATGGCGAATTTAGGTGTTATTGCGAGCTTGCAGCCTTTTTGGTTTTACAAAGATCAGTACTATGACTTGGAAAAGGCCATGATAGGGGAGGAACGTGCATTAGCCATGTATCCGGCTAGAGAAATGTGGGATGCCGGAGTAATGATTGCCAGCAGCAGCGATTATCCGCCTACCCCTGATTATCGCCCATTGAACGCGATAGAAACAGGAGCTACAAGAAATAGTCCTTATCCAGAAGAGCAAGATACTGATTTGGTTCGCAACCTTGATCAAGCTCTTACTGTAAAGGAAATGCTGCAGTCATACACAAAGAATGTTGCTTATCAAATATATCGCGAAAATGACTTAGGCTCACTTAAAGCTGGGAAGAAAGCGGATATGGTTGTTCTTGGAGAGGATCTGACCAATATTGAACCAAAAAATATATCTGAAACCTCTATTGTTTACACGATAGTTGATGGGAAGATTGTATTTAAAGGGGAATAAAATAGAGGTTCAAATTAAATATAGCTGCCAAACCAGGCGGCTTTTTTCTTGTTGAAATAGATAGAATTGAATAGGATTATAAGCAAATCCGGGTTAAAAAAAGAAGGTATTGCTAAAGAAAATCTAAAGATTAATGGCAAATGGACAGATTATCAAGTATTAGCAATCATCAACGGCTTGGACGTATAAGCTTACTAATTATTATCCAGTTCCCTCTCATTAGTACAACTGGTAAAAACTCAGTTGGCTGACATAAATCCTGGAGAAGAACTGGATATTGGAAAATGCCCTCAAAGGCTCAATAATAATAAAAAAACGCAAGGTTAAAAATTGCCTTGCGTTTTAAATTTATATTAACAAGCAAATTAGTTTCCTATTCATTCCAAAATATTGTCACTAAATAATTTCATAAATTTATATTTAAATAGCTGGAAATGAAACTTTTTTAATTCCCTAAGTATTAACTCCCTAATTTATTGGAAATTCGCAAGCCGTATTCGATTACTTTTTCGATTAAGCAGTTTTGTCTTTCTTCTGTGATATTGAAATTAACATATCCGATGCTTATGGCTCCCAGGAGTTCATTGGCGTGATCGAAAATAGGCGCAGCGACAGAAGAGGTTCCAGGCGTTTGTTCGCCATGACTCTCCCCATAACCCTGCCTTTTCACTTTGCTTAATAGTTTAATAAACGAATCTCTATCCTCAGACGGGACTAAGGAATTAACAACTTTAACAGTCTCTGAGTTTGGCATATTAGCTAACAGCACTTTGTTGGCTGCCCCAATATTCAATGGGATTCGGATCCCCAGCTGATCATTAATTCGAATAGGATTGTTGAGACAATCAATTCTTTCAACCACTAGTGATTCTAATCCAATTGGCTTGCTAAAATACACACTCTCCTCCACCTCATGCATTAATTTTTCCATCTCTGGGCGAATCAGTCCAACAAAATCAAAGGTGTCATACATTTTAAGTCCATATTCTAACCAGGTGTTGCCCATAGAATATAGTTTCAAATCTGGATCCTGCTGAATAAGCCCGTGCTGCTTCATGGATTGCAGGAGCCGATGAAGTGTACTGACAGGCAAGTCGCATTCCTTTGATAAATCTGTAATGGAAATCCACATTCTTGTATCATTTTTAGACAAAACCTTGATTACCTGCATGGCACGATCGATTGTCTGCATCTTTTATCCTTCCATTCCTTTTAATTTGCATAAGTGTACTGAAATAAATTATTCAGTAAATTCAAAATATATTGACATGGAGAATCTATCACTATAATATCATATTATAAGTTTTCCTGTCAGAGGAAATCTATTCCGATATG
>JAPSKP010000042.1 GCA_031181585.1 Lysinibacillus sp. | reverse complement strand
ATAATAGTTACAATCATAATTCTAGTCCATCTCCGATCAAGCGTTGTATTAAGCCGTTTTACCATACACCCAATGATGAGGGCAATAAATAGAACGTATATCCAATGGAAAGCAATTAGTTCCCCCCCCATACTCACCCTCTTTTCTTTTTTATTGAGAATATGGGGAGAAAAGATAGATGGTGAGTGCCTAAGAAGTACGGAAAAATCTTTTGTTCTCATAGGGAAATAGCCTAGTTTCTCCATAAGTATAAGTATTCCTTTTAGATACATCTCTTTTTTTCTTGCATATATTTTTAAGTAAGTATCAATTTTCTTTAGGGAGTGGGAAAATGGGAGCGATACATGGAAAGGAATTTATTGCCCGGTTAGACCGTTTAAATAGTGAGATCTGGTTTGATGGAGAAAAAATTGAAGGGAAAATTTCTGAGCATCCTGTCTTCAAAGAAATTATTCAGGCGAAGGCGTCTTTATACGATTTGCAGCATCACCCTGACATAAAGGAGATAATGACGTTTCATTCACCTGCCTCGGGAGAACGTGTGGGAATGTCTTATTTGCAGCCAAAAACAAAGGAAGATTTACTGAAAAGACGGAGAATGATGGAGCATTGGGCAAGGCATACAGGCGGTATTATGGGAAGAAGCCCCGACTATCTAAATTCGGTACTGATGAGTTTTGCCTCTTCCGCTCCGTTGCTTAATGGAAAAGAGCATTGCTTTCCGGAAAATCTTCAGGCATTTTATGAGTTGGCGAGGGAAAAGGATCTTTCGATTACACATACCTTTATTACCCCTCAAGTGAATAGATCCCAGTTTTACGTAGAAAAAGAGGGTGAACCAGTTGCTGCTAAAATTGTCGGAGAAAATAAAGAAGGAATTATTATTAAGGGAGCCAGACTTCTAGCGACACAAGGTGGTTTGACTGACGAGGTACTAGTGTTCAGCGCAGGAAGATTTCCGTTTGAGGAAGAGGAGACCTTTGCTTTTTCTATTCCTTCAAATACAAAGGGGCTTCGTTTTATTTGCAGGGATACATTCATCGGGGGGGAATCTTCTTTTGATCACCCATTAAGCTCGAGGTATGAAGAAATGGATTCGATCGTCGTCTTCGATAATGTGATGATACCATGGGAACGTGTATTTTATTATAAAAATGCGGAGGCTGCTGGAAACTTTTCGTCACAAAGCGCCTTTCATCATTTTGCAAAGCATCAAGCACTGACACGCCAAATAGTCAAAGGAGAGTTCATTTTAGGAGTTGCTGAACTGCTTGTTCAAACAATTAATGTCAAAGAGTATCTGCATATACAAGAAAAAATGTCGGAAATTATTATCGGGTTGGAAACAGTGAAGGCACTTGTGGAAAAGTCGGAAAACGATGCCGTGTTGGATGCGTGTGGAACTATGAGACCGGATATTGTCCCATTAAAAGTAGCGGGTCTAGTCTTTTCGAAGCTCTATCCGCGTTTTACGGAAATTGTTCAAGTAATTGGTGCAAGCGGGATGATTACCTTGCCTACAGAAAAAGCATTTCAATCTTCAATTCGTCCGGATTTAGACCAGTATCTTCAAGGGGCGAGCAAGCCGGCAGAGGAAAGGGTCAAAATCTTCCGCCTTGCCTGGGATTTGACGATGAGTGCGTTCGGAACGAGACAGACGCAGTATGAAAGATATTTTTTTGGTGATCCAATTCAGCTGGCAGGAGACCTTTATCAAACATATCCAAAAAGCGATTATGCAGAGACAGTCAATAAATTCCTAGAATTGGAAATAGAGAAAAAGTAAGTCTTCTTAACGGTATTTTAGAGGAAGCAAAAGAAAATTGTTTCAGGGCAGGGCATGTTTTATTTACAGGGAATAAGGGAGAAAATAAAGGGGACTCCTGCAGACGGCCATTTTCCGATGAGAACTTATCAAAGTTCCAGAGGGCAAGGCAGGGGAGCTAAAGCAAGGGCAAGGAGTGATCCCTATGGCAATGTGTCCATTATGTAATGCATTGAAAGAAGTAAATAAAAATTGCCCCAACTGCAATAAGCCGCTGGAAGATTCGGGCAAGGTTTCTGATTATCTAGATCCTTATGGTCACTACAATGATGAAGAAACTGTCAAAATGGGGGACGGCTATCCGAATACAGCAAGGGACCAAATATGCCCTCATTTGCTTGTTTGTAAGGAATGCGGATTTGATCAGGTAATATTTATCCAAGAGGAGTAGGGAGAAGCGGTTATTTTTAAGAGAGTTGCATCTAAAAAACACATCCCAGCCGATTTTGGCCAGGATGTGTTTTTGGATTTATTTTTGGTTTTTCAAAGTCAACTTTGCTACTGCCTCGACATGCGCCGTTTGCGGGAACATGTCTACCGGCTGGATATATTCGACGTTGTACAGCTTCGTCAGTTCCTTCAAGTCCTTCGACAATGTAGAAGGGTTGCAGGATGTGTAGACGATGCGTTTTGGTTTGATTTTCAGTACAGTATTGATAAAGCTAGGGGCAAGGCCGGTACGCGGCGGGTCCACTGTTACCACATCCGGTGTGAAGCCTTCGCGGCGCCATCGTGCAAGCCAGTCTTCTGCTGTTCCCGTATAATAACGGGCATGCTTGAATCCGTGGTTGCGGGCGTTCGCTTTCGCATCCTGGATACTTTCGGGAACAATGTCCATACCGCGTACTTCTTTTGCATCACCTGCAAGCCAAAGCCCAATCGTTCCGACGCCGCAATAAGCATCGACAACGGTTTCCTTACCAGTTAAGGCGGCCGCCTTTTTAATTTCATTATATAAATGAACAGTCTGTTCAGGATTTAATTGGAAGAATGCGCGGGATGATAAATCGAATGCGAATTCACCAAGCTTTTCGTGAATCGTTTCTTTCCCGTCTAGAATGATTGTTTCATCCCCGAAAATGAGGGATGTTTTTTCGCGATTGATGTTTTGTGTAATCGAAACAATAGCTGGGTGCAGTTTTTTCATACGTGCGATGAATTCATCCTTATGAGGGAATTCCTTGCGAGTCGTCACGATACAAAGCTGCGTTTCCCCTGTGCGGACTCCTGTGCGTACAACAATTGTACGCACCAGTCCGTTTAAAGATTTTCCATCGTAGATGGAGAGTCCTAGCTTTTGCAAAGCTTTTCGTGCATCCACTGTCACACGGGAAGTAATTGTCTTTTGTACAAGGCAGTCATTAATGTTGAGTAACTTATTCGAGCCTTCTGCATAAAGGCCGGCATATACACGTTTACCTTCTTTTCGTACCTGGAATTGGCTTTTGTTACGATAATGCCATGGGTCGTCCATACCAAGTGTCGGACGGATTTCGGTTTTTTCTGCGATATCATGTGCGTATTTTTCCATCGCCTGTACAACGATATCACGTTTATTCATAAGCTGTGCTTCATATGTCATGTGCTGCAGCTGGCATCCGCCACATTGTTCATAGATTGGGCATTTTGGCTCTTGCCGAGATTCGCTGCGTTTACGGATCGTCAAAATTTCTGCTTCGGCAAAATTACGGTGCAGTTTTGTCACCTTAACGGTTACTTCTTCACCAGGTATGGCTCCTTTTACAAAGACGACGTTACGCTTATAGAAGCCGACACCTTCTCCATTGATGCCGAGCCGTTTGATTGTTAACGGAAATTTTTGCCCAATTTCCATTGTTGCTTGATTCATTGCTTTTTTCACGTCCTTTATGTTCATCCCACCATTATAACGGAGACATGCCGCAATGAAAAGAAACGTGTTTAGAACCGGGAACCATGCTTTGGAACAGGCCTATTTTAAATCATCCAATGAACCGAATGTATAGCCCTGAGCTTTTGCATCTTTGATGAATTTCGGCAGCGCTTCTGCATTATCTTCAGCAACTGTATGCATTAAAATGATGGCACCTGGATGCAGCTGCTTCATGAGTTCATTGTACGCATAATCCCCACCGCGACGTACATCCTTTTCCCAGTCTTTAAACGCAATGGACCAGAAAATATGGCGGTATTCGTGCTTGATTCCGACTGCCAGCAGTTCTTCATTGTATACGCCTTCAGGGGGACGCGTATAATAAGTGCGTTCAATGCCTGTTACTTCTTTCAGCTTTTTATCGAAGTTTTGCCACTCTGTCACCATTTCTGTTTCAGAAAGACGGGCCATATTTGGGTGCTTATCCGAGTGGTTACCGATAATATGCCCATCATCGACCATTCGCTTCACTAAATCAGAAGCGCTCGTTACATAGTGTCCTGTCAGGAAAAATGTAGCAGGAGCCTTTTCTGCCTTTAGCGTATCCAGGATGCTTTCTGTAAAACCATTTTCATATCCATTATCAAATGTTAAGTAAATGGTTTTAGCTTGTGGATCACCGCGATAGACAGCATTATGCTTTTTTAGCATGTTTTCAAGCTCACTGCTTATCTCGATTTGTTCACCGCCCGTTGCTTTCTTAAATCCCCAATGCAGTTCATCTGCAAAAGCAAACGAAACAACGGAAAATAAAATAATCGACATACTGACGATAAATCCGACGATTTTCTTCATGAAAATTGCAACCTCCTTTTCGCTTTTATTACGTAGGTTGCTTCATGGACAGTTTGCTATACGAGTTTTTTTAAAAGGAAGTTCCGTTAAAAACTGTCGATTGAAAAAGATGAAAAAGTGAATAAATATAGATATTTTCTAAAAAGAATAAGGAAATGCACGTATATACTCTTTTTAGTGGTTAATCAAAATAAGCAAAAGGAGAGCGCTGCTCCTTCTGCTCTCGATTCAATTATATAAATCAATAATGGCATCTTCCAGCGAAGCAAATTGAAAGCGATAACCGGATGCGAGGAGTTTTTCTGGAACGACATATTGCCCCTCGAGCACAAGCTGGCTTTTCTCACCTAAAGCAAGCTTGAGAGCAGTGCGGGGAACAGGAAGCCAGTGCGGTCTGTTCAATGTACGCCCGACTGTTTTGCCGAATTGCTTCATTCGCTTGGCATTAGGAGAAGTAACATTGACTGGTCCTTCGAGTTCTGGTGTTTCCATCGCATGAATAATAGCTCCGCAGACATCATCTACATGAACCCAGGAAAGCCATTGTTCTCCCGATCCCACTGTCCCGCCGACAAAGAGCTGATAAGGTAATGCGATGAGAGGAAGCGCTCCGCTGCCTCTTCCTAAAACGACACCGAAACGTGTCATGCATACCCGCACCCCAAAATCATCTGCCTCCAGCGCTTTAGTTTCCCAATCGGTGACAGTAGTTCCTAAAAAGTCTGTTGATTGTTCTTTTGACTGCTCTGTATAGACCGCTGTGGTAGAAGCAGGATAAATACCAATAGCACTCGCATTTACTAATACGTCTGGTTTTATCTTTAAATGTTGGATGATGCGCAGGACTTCATCAGTTGAATCCATACGGCTTTTATAAATGGCCTCTTTCCGTTCGGTCGTCCAACGTCCTTCATTTAATGAGACACCAGCCAGATTGATGAACGCCTCAATTCCCTCAAGCGAGGATTCAGGTTTTTCGCCATTCAGCCATTTTATATGAGGGATCCCGTTTTTCATTCCAGACTCACCGCGGGTAAGAACAATGATTTCATCCCCACGCTTTTTCAGCATTTCACAAAGCCTGCTTCCGACCATCCCCGTGCCGCCTGTAATTGCTACTTTCACTTACACACCTCCGTCTTTCTTCCATTTCCCCTATTATAGCCAATCGTGAAACGTTTCGTAAAAAGTTGTATACTAGGAAAAGGGAAGGTGAGCGCATGAAAACCATTACAAAAATTACACGTCAAAAAAATAATCAAGAGCGCTATAATATTTATTTAGATGACGAGTATGCGTTTGCGGTGGATGAAGGCATCCTAATCAAATTTGGGCTGATGAAAGGAAAGACGCTTGAGCAATTCGACATAGATGAAATCAACTATGAGGATGAAATCGCTAAGGCATTCAGTAAGGCCCTTCATTTTTTAAGCTTCCAAATGCGCAGCGAATATGAAGTAAAGAAAAAACTGCTGGACGCGGGTCATGGAGAGGCAGTAGTTCTAGAAGCAGTACGAAAGCTGGAGTCCCTTGGCTTTTTGAACGATCAAACCTATTCGAAGGCGCTTCTGGAAACGAAGAAGCGCACATTGAAAAAAGGGCCGCGTGCTATTCGGCAGGATTTAAAGAAAAAGGGGATCGACAAATCTTTACAAGATGAGGTGCTGGAAACCTTCACACAAGAGGAGCAGTTGGAGATTGCGATGCAGCTTGCGGAAAAGGAAGTACGTGCAGGCAGCCGAAAAACCCCGACACAGCTTAAGCAGAAAATCCAAGATGTACTGATGAGAAAAGGTTATTCCTTCAGCATTGTCACTGATGTGCTGGAACGGATTGAATTAGAGCGCGGAGACGATGAATGGGAAGAGTTGATCGTTTCACAAGGAGAAAAAATCTGGCGGAAGTTCGCAAACAAGCTTTCTGGAACGGAACGTAATTTAAAAGTAAAACAAGTCCTTTATCAGAAGGGCTTCCCAATAGAAATCATCAATCGTTTTATCGAGGAAAAGGAGCAAGAAGAAACATGATGGAAAAAAACTATGCAGCGATGACGGAGCATGAACTAAGAGAAGAAATCGCACAATTAAAGGAAAAGGCACGAAAAGCAGAGCAGCTTGGGATTGTCAATGAGTATGCCGTTTATGAGCGAAAAGCATTGATGGCGGCTGCATATTTGGTAGACCTTGATACAATTGTACCCGGCGAGATGTATAAAATTGACGGATCACCTGGTGAATATTTTAAAGTGGAATATTTAAAGGGCCGGTTTGCATGGGGATACCGTTTGGGAGGCGACCGCTATGAAGAAGCGCTGCCTGTTTCAATTTTAGCACCAGTAAAGGCAGGGAAATAAAATGGAACAACATATCATGGAACTGACTGAAGAACTGTTAGCAAAAAATCCACATATGCCGGCAGGACGAGCTCGCGTGTGGGTGGAACTTTTGTGGAGTGATTACGAAGCAACATCAGCAAAGGCAGGATATGCTTTCCGAGGAGCAGATTATACAGCAAACCTTGTACGTCAGCTGATCAATAGCTATGGAGATAAGTTGCATCTTTTTGCGGCAAAAAATCCAAAATACGCGCATCTGCTTGATATATCAGATGATACATTACAATAACTGAGGCTCACGCATTTGCGTGAGCCTCAAAGTGAAGGCAAAGTCTTTTCCTGACTCTGTCTTCACAGTTTTCAGTAATTCTTGAAAGTACTGTTTTACTCAGCCTGTCTTGAAAACGCTTGCCAGACAAGGCACACCGATGAGCGAAGACGCGAATAGAACTTAAGTTCATGAGCGGACGAGCGAGGCAAGCAACGAAGGATGAAAGCGTTTTTCAACAGGCGGGGGCTCACGCATTTATGTGAGCCTCCTTACTTTATAGAGGGCGGTCTTAATCGCTCGTCCCAATCTGCAATTTACGTTGAAGTTTGTCTTCACTGAAAATCCACCCCGTATAGGAATTCACCACTTCCAAGTCATCATTTACATGAGCTATGGCTACGAAAGGGTACCGATTGTTACTGCGGTAGCGCAGGTCGATCAGGCGTACCTCTGTCAATCCGCTCGGCAATTCAGAAATTTCCCAGCGATATAAAGGGGAAAAGGAGACGAAGGATTGCAAATTTATATCCCGCATAGCAGCATTAACATGGGGTGTGCGAGGTAATGGCACGATCTCGAATTTATCATAAATATTAACCGAGCGACGGTAGGCACGCCCTACATAGTAATGTGTTTTAGAAGCCGCAGCAACACGCCAGTAGAAGAACCGCATTGTAGGTGCGACGATGACATATTCTTCATCCTGAATCGCATTATGAACAGCCTTCTTTACCGCACGCTGAACCAGAAAACGCAAAATATAGTAGCCGACAATTACTATATACATGATACCGAATGTCCAAACCGGGTCACTGCCTAATATCCAGAATAGGATAGCAACGCAGTGGAATCCGAAAATATATGGATCGAATGTATTGATGACACCAAGGGCCACCCATTTTTTTGATAAAGGCCGAAATGCCTGTGTGCCGTATGCATTGAATATATCAACAAAGACGTGGAGAAACACAGCTAATTGGGTCCACATCCATAAGTGAAATATGTTGGCGTCGGGCACAATTAGCGATAAAATAGCCGTAATTGCAATTGGCCATAGCAACACAGCCGGGATCGAGTGTGTAATTCCTCGATGATGACGGATATAAATTGCATTATTGCGGAGTTTTAAAACTGTATCGACATCAGGTGCCTGCTGTCCCAAAATGGTACCTGCCATGACAGCCCCGAACATTGCCGTGCTTTCCGAGACGACAGGATCGACAAGTGCTATTCCTCCGATTGCGATACCCATGACTAAGTGTGTACCTGTATCCAAAACAATCAACTCCTTGTATATTGCAGCCAACACACGAACGTATATGGGAAAAAATTAACATTTCCCTTTGTATTTAATAATATACCCTTTCTAATGAAAATAAAATCGAAATAATAGGAGAATAATGTGAACTACGAATATAAAGAAGAATTTCGCAAAGAATTAGTCGATTGGTTTAATAGAGAAAAAAGAGATCTTCCATGGAGGCAAACGACAGATCCTTATAAGATTTGGGTTTCTGAAGTAATGCTCCAACAGACGCGTGTGGACACAGTTATTCCATACTACAAACGCTTTCTGGAAAAGTTTCCGACACCTGAAGTGTTCGCTTATGCACCGCAAGAAGACATCTTAAAAACATGGGAAGGACTTGGCTATTATTCCCGTGTAAGAAACCTGCAGGCGGGTGTACGGGAAGTAGTGGAAACATACGGCGGAGTCGTTCCAGACAATCGCGTGGATATTTCGAAGCTAAAGGGCGTAGGTCCATATACAGCGGGTGCTGTTCTTAGTATTGCATATGGCAAACCCGAACATGCAGTGGATGGAAATGTCATGCGAGTGTTAAGCCGTGTCCTTCATATTTATGATGATATTGCTTTACCGAAAACAAAAAAAGTATTTGAACAAGCCGTGATGGAATTAATCGATCCGAATCAGGCATCTTCCTTTAACCAGGGATTGATGGAGCTCGGGGCGCTTATTTGCACACCGACATCTCCTAAATGTTTATTATGTCCTGTTAGAGAATACTGCCGAGCTTTTGAAGCAGGAGATGCAGCAGAGCTTCCAGTGAAATCAAAAAAAATAAAGATGAAAAACCTTTTATATAAAGTATATATTGCCCGCGATAAAGAAGGCCGCTACTTATTGGAAAAGCGGGGGGATAATGGTCTCTTGGCAAACATGTGGCAGTTCCCGATGATTGAGATTAAAAATGAAGAGAGTCCACTGGAGCAATTGGCAGAACGATACGATGTGGAGATAAACTCCGAAGCAACTGCTGTTATTTCTTTCAAGCATGTCTTCTCGCATTTAACGTGGCACATTGAAGCAGAAGCTGTGGAAGTGGACGTAAAAAATGCGGAAAAATTTTTTTCACCCGCACAAATCGAGGATTTACCTATGCCTGTGCCGATGTTGAAAATTTGGCGCGAAATCAAATGAATAAAAAAAACACCTTTGTACACAATAGATAGCACGGAGGTGAATTCATAATGAGTCGAAATCAAAACAACAACAACGAGTTCCGCAACAACAACGAGCGTCGTAATAATCGTAACAACGAGAATAACGAACGCAATCGTGAAGAGTTCGGTAACGAGCAAGATTTCAACCAGTTGCAGCGCGAAAACAATCGTGTTGATCGCCAAAACAATCAACAAGATCAAAAAAACCGCCGCAACAACAACAATAATAACAACAACGAAAACAACAATTTCTAAGTTGAATTATTGTTAACAGTATGAATTCCCTGCATAAGTCGGTGTGCCTTTTTAAAGGCATGCCGGCTTTCTTACTAAGTGATGGAAATATGGTCTTCAATTGTATCACGCTGTTTATGATCCTTTGAAAGATTAACAATATTTTGTAAATTGAAGCGCAAAACGACTTACTTTTACGTCGTATTACGAAATTTATGTTTTTCTAACTACACCTTTCACCCATCCATTGCTATAATGAATAGGAGACTGCTAGATTATAGATAGCGTAGACGAAAAGGTGGGCTTCAAAATGGGATTACCAGTAGAAGGCGAAACGATACAAATACATAGCTATAAGCATAATGGTCGTATCCACCGGGTCTGGCAAGAAACCATGATTTTGAAAGGGACAAAAAATATTGTCATCGGCGCGAATGAAAAAACGCTCGTCACTGAGTCGGATGGCCGTACTTGGCTTACAAGGGAGCCATCTATCTGCTATTTTCATGCTGAACACTGGTTCAATATTATTTGTATGCTGCGCGAGGATGGCGTGTATTATTACTGCAATATGAGTTCACCATTTGTATACGATAATCACGCACTGAAATATATCGATTATGACCTGGACGTAAAGGTATTCCCGGACATGTCCTATACGCTGCTGGATGAAGATGAATATGAACAGCACCGCAAAGAAATGGCATATCCGGAAGTAATCGATAAAATTTTAAAGCGCAACTTGGCAAAATTAATCAGCTGGATTCAACAACGGCGAGGACCGTTTGCACAAGATTTCATCCAAGTCTGGACAAATCGCTATGAATTGTATCGCGATATCCAAGCAGAACAGGAATAATAAATAGATGTAGTAAAGCGCAGGCTTCCTTGCCTGTGTTTTTTGTTTTTAGGAAATACTAAAATGCCGCTTTACCGGTTACAGAAAAAGAGGGACTGGCGGATGTACATCCGATATAGCTTACTCTGCACTAACTATTACTCATAATAAGTATTGATCCTTACCTTTAGTCATAGCAAAGTGAAGGCGGAGTAGACTTATTTTTAGAAAAAAGCAGTTTCAGACACAGCTAGGCATTTGTCCATGCGAATTGTGGTATAGTATGTAACGTTGTAAATAAGAGAAATGAGGAAGTGAAAAAGCCGTTGGATAGTATAAAAAGATATATGCGTTTTGTGAAGCCCTATCGCTGGCTGCTAGTACTCACGATTATCATTGGTATTGTAAAGTTTGCCATACCATTGTTTTTACCATGGCTTGTGCAAATTATTTTAGATGACATTTTATTAGGAGAAGGTCTATCAGCAGAAGAAAAAACAAGACAGCTGTTTACATGGATTGGTATTGCACTTGTTCTATTTTTCATCATACGTCCACCTATTGAATACTACCGCCAATATTTTGCGCAGAATTTAAGTAACAACATTTTGTTTGATATCCGGAAAGAACTGTATGGACATCTGCAAAAACTCAGCTTGAAGTATTATGCAAATACACGGGCGGGCGAGGTTATATCACGTGTCATTAATGATGTGGAGCAGACAAAAAGCTTTGTGATGACCGGTTTAATGAACTTATGGCTCGATTTAGCGACGATTGTCATCGTAGTAGCGATTATGTTTTCAATGGATGTCAAGCTCACGATTGTTTCGTTACTTGCACTTCCTTTTTATGCGATTAGCGTAAAGTATTTCTTCGGCCGTCTTCGCGGGTTAACACGTGCGCGTTCGCAGGCATTGGCAGGAGTGCAAAGCTATTTGCATGAACGTGTTACAGGGATGAGCATTATTAAAAGTTTTACCCTCGAGCGTCATGAACAAGCTATTTTTGATGAGACAAATGGAGAGTTTTTGAATAAGGCGCTTGACCACTCCCGCTGGAACGCAAAATCATTTGCGGTCGTGAATACGATCACTGATATTGCTCCGCTTCTTGTTATCGCCTATGCAGGCTATCAAGTCATTCATGAAGATTTAACAATCGGGATCATGGTTGCTTTTTATGCATATATTGAACGTCTTTATGGACCATTGCGCCGTTTGGTTAGTTCATCGACCACATTAACGCAATCCATTGCCTCTATGGACCGGATGTTCGAGCTAATGGATGAAAAATATGATGTAGAAGATAAACCGAAAGCAATCGAGCTAGCGGATGCTAAAGGGAAACTGTCATTTGAAAATGTGTCGTTCCAATATGAAGAGGACGGCAAGACAGTATTAGAGAAGGTTGATTTTACAATTGAACCGGGCCAAACCGCAGCTTTCGTAGGGATGAGCGGCGGAGGAAAGTCGACAATCGTCAGTCTGATTCCGCGTTTTTACGATGCGAGTGAAGGAGCAGTAAAAATCGATAACTATAATGTGAAAGACGTGACATTAAGGTCACTTCGTTCACAAATCGGCATTGTACTGCAGGACAATATATTATTTAGTGATTCGGTAAAACAGAATATTTTAATGGGTAAACCGGATGCTACAGAAGAAGAAATGATTGCTGCAGCTAAAGCTGCCAATGCACACGATTTCATCATGGGCTTGCCGGAAGGATATAATACGAAGGTTGGGGAGCGTGGTGTGAAACTATCCGGCGGTCAGAAGCAGCGGGTAGCTATTGCACGTGTATTTTTGAAAAACCCGCCGATTCTTGTCCTGGATGAGGCAACATCAGCCCTTGATTTAGAAAGTGAAGCATTAATTCAAGAATCATTGGACCGCTTGGCACATGACCGGACGACTATTATCATTGCCCACCGTTTATCGACCATTACCCACGCAGATAAAATTTTTGTCATTGAGCATGGAGAGGTAGTAGAGGAAGGTTCGCACGCACAATTAATGAAGAAGCAGGGTGCGTATTATCAGCTTTTCCAAATTCAAAAATTAGATTAGGAATGAGACCGAGTGTCTCATTCCTTTTTTATTTCTAAAAAAATTTAATAGAAAGAATGATAATATCTCCGACCCTTCGAGAATATCATAACTATATAGTGCTGATTTTATGCCTAAAAGAGCAAATGATAGTTTTGCCGCAGGTAAAGACTAGATGATGCTAGTTTTAAAAAGGAGGAATGAAGATGAGCCGGAAAAGTGTGCTGGAAGTAAGGGATCTAGAGACCACATTCTTTACGGATGACGGCAAAGTGAAAGCGGTAGAACATATCAATTTTTCTGTGCGAGAAGGTGAAATGGTAGCAATTGTAGGCGAGTCGGGATGCGGTAAAAGTGTGACGTCCCTTTCTATTATGGGCCTTATACCAAATCCCCCTGGAAAAGTCACATCAGGTGAGATTCTTTTAGAAGGAAGAGATCTGAGAGGATTATCTGAGAGGGAAATGCGAAAAATCCGGGGGAAGGATGTAGCGATGATTTTCCAGGAGCCGATGACATCGCTTAATCCACTCTTTACAATTGGCAATCAATTAGTCGAAACGATCCAGCTGCACGAGAAAAAATGGTTTAAGAAAAATGCGAAGAAAAAGGCAGTGGAAATCATGCAGCTAGTTGGTCTGCCACGTCCGGAAGAATTGATGAAAGAATATCCTCATCAGTTGTCGGGAGGGATGCGCCAACGCGTAATGATTGCAATGGCCATTGCTTGTAATCCGAAGGTATTGATTGCCGATGAGCCGACAACGGCGCTCGATGTGACGATTCAAGCACAGATTCTGAGATTGATGAAGGATTTAAATGCACGTTTGAATACAGCGGTGCTATTAATCACACATGATTTAGGGATTGTAGCAGAGACGTGCGAACGCGTCATCGTCATGTATGCAGGACAGATCGTAGAAGAGGCGCCTGTCGAGGAAATTTTTAAAAATCCTCAGCACCCTTACACAAAAGGGCTCATTCAATCAATTCCAGATATGCGTTTTAAAAAAGAGACCTTGCATTCTATTCCTGGTAATGTACCGAAGCCAGGTTCGATTAAAGCGGGGTGCCGATTTGCCCCGCGGTGCGAGTTTGTACACGAACGCTGTACTATGAAAAATCCACCGCTCTATGAGGCAGCAGTGGGACATGAAGCGAGATGCTTTTTACTAGAAAAGAGTGGAGGTGAAGTTCATGTCGAACCTGTTGCTGAAAGTTGAGAATTTGAAAAAGTATTTTCCCATTCATAAAGGGACATTCGGTACGAAATCGGGAGATGTAAAGGCAGTTGATGATGTTTCGTTTGATGTGTATGAAGGAGAGACGCTAGGAATTGTAGGTGAATCAGGCTGCGGAAAGTCAACAACAGGCCGTGCCATTCTCAGACTGCATGAACCAACAAGCGGGAGAGTGATCTTTAACGGCATGGATTTGACCTCGCTCTCAAATGGACAAATGCGAAAGGCAAGAAGGGATATCCAAATGGTCTTCCAAGACCCGTATGCCTCTTTAAATCCCCGGCATACAATTGAGAAGATATTAGAAGAGCCACTTATTGTCCACGGCATTGGCAAGGCAAAGGAGCGTAAACAACTCGTACATGAATATTTGGAAATTGTCGGGTTGAGTCCTTATCATGCCAAACGATACCCCCATCAATTCAGCGGAGGACAACGACAGCGCATTGGCATAGCGCGTGCATTAATGACAAATCCAAAGCTCATCATTGCTGATGAACCAGTTTCAGCGCTGGATGTTTCCATTCAGGCTCAGGTATTAAATCTGATGCAGAGGCTGCAAAAAGATTTAAACCTTACCTATATATTTATCGCCCATGATTTAGGCGTAGTAAGGCATATCAGTGATCGGGTAGGCGTAATGTATCTCGGACGCATGGTGGAACTGGCAGATAGCGAATCATTGTATGAAACGCCCCTGCATCCATATACACAGGCATTATTGTCAGCGGTGCCTATTCCGGATCCCACTTATGAAAGGGAACAGATTTTGCTGACAGGGGATATTCCTAGCCCCTCCAATCCACCGCAAGGCTGTACATTTCATACAAGATGTCCATTTGCAATGGATGTCTGTAAAGTAACCGCACCGCCATTCAAGGAAGTAAAGAAGGGTCATTCTGTTGCATGTCATTTGCACAATGAAATGCAGCAATAATGATAGATAGTTACACACATAGGGGGAGTTCATATGAGCAAAAAACTTTGGTCGCTAGGATTGCTATTACTGTTTGCATTGATCCTTGTTGCCTGCAGTGAAGACGGTACAGATGAAACATCGACTGATACGGAAACGGAAGGTGAAACAACGGAAACTTCTGCATCTCCGCAAGTATTAGTGTTTGGCCGTGGTGGAGACTCTACTTCGCTGGATCCGGCTATTACAACAGAAGGTGAATCGTTTAAAGTAACCAAAAATATTTACGAAACGTTACTGAACTTCGGTGAGCAGGATACAACCATCCATCCAGGTTTAGCAGAGGAGTGGGAGGTTAGTGAAGACGGTCTTGAATATACGTTTAAGCTGCAGCAAGGAGTAAAATTCCATGATGGAACAGACTTCAATGCAGATGCCGTCATTAAAAACATTGACCGTTGGAAAGCTGGCACGGCAGAAAAGTTTTACTACTTTAACTCGATGTTTAAATCAGAGGGTGAGGATATTATCAAGGAAGTGATTGCTGAAGATGACTATACAGTTGTATTCAAGTTATCCCGTCCTCAAGCACCATTCTTGAAAAACTTGGCCATGAGTCCATTTGGTATTGCATCACCGACTGCCTTTGAAAAACATGGAAACCAGTTTGAAAGTAATCCGGTTGGAACAGGACCATTCAAATTTGTGTCATGGGAGCGTAATACTTCAATCACGATTGAAAAGTTTGAGGACTATTGGCAAGAAGGATTACCGAAGCTTGACCGTGTTATTTTCCAGGTCATTCCTGATAATACAACGCGGCTTCAGAACTTGATTAAAGGCGAAATTGATTTGGCAGATGGTATTAACCCTTCTGACCGCGCAAGCATCGAAGCGGATGCAGCACTACAGTTAATCGAACGTCCATCAATGAATATCGGTTATCTAGGACTGACGAATACACGTCCTCCATTTGATAACCAATTAGTGCGTCAGGCAGTGAACCATGCAATTGATAAGCAGGCAATCATCGATGCTTTCTTCGATGGAGGAGCAGAGGCTGCTGTCAATCCAATGCCGTCTTCTATTACGGGTTATAACGATGAAATCACAGGTTATGACTATAATCCGGAAAAAGCAAAAGAGCTATTAGCCGAAGCAGGTTACGATGGTGCTGAGATTGAACTATGGGCAATGCCTGTAGCACGTCCATATATGCCGGATGGTGCAAAGGTTGCGGAAGTTATCCAAAAAAACCTTGCCGATATAGGGATGCCTGCAAAAATCGTATCTTTTGAATGGGCAACTTACCTCGAAAAAGCAAAAAATGGGGAAGCGGATGCCTTCATGCTTGGCTGGACTGGTGATAACGGTGACGCGGATAACTTCCTGTATACGCTGTTAGATAAGGACACAATTGGAAGCAATAACTATGCATACTACTCAAATGACGAGGTTCATGAGCTGTTAGTAGCAGCACAATCGGAAACGAATGAAGATGTGCGTATTGACCTTTATAAGCAAGCGCAGCAAATCATCTTTGAAGACGCGCCATGGGTTCCATTAGCTCATTCGACACCGCTGTTGGCTGCTAACGCAAAGGTGAAAGGATTCCTTGCTCACCCGACAGGTTCAGATCTTTTATCAAATGTATCAATGGAATAATTAAACGAAAAGGGGGGGACGCCCCCCTTTTTTTCTAAAAAAATAAGAAAACATATTGTACTCTTCATTACATTTGGTGGCAGCAAAATGGGTGCAGCTATGCTTTTCTAACAGTTCTAGAGAGGAGTGAAGATCATGCTTCACTACATAGGGAAAAGACTGCTTCATTTAATCCCTGTACTATTCGGTATGACGATTATCGTTTTTTTAATTATCCGTGCTATTCCAGGAGATCCTGCACAAGTGATTTTAGGGCAGCAGGCAACGGCAGAGGCAATCGCAGCTCTGCGTGATTCTCTCGGGTTGAATAATCCATGGTATATCCAATATTTTGATTACCTGAAGAATATTGTGACAGGTGATTTGGGGGAGTCTTTACGGACAAGCAGGCCTATCGCTGCTGAAGTATGGCCCTATCTTGCAGCGACATTTGAGCTTGCTCTTTTTGCGATGCTGATTGCAGTAATCGTCGGAATGAATGCTGGTATTATTTCAGCCTGGTTTCAAAATTCATGGTTCGATTATATTGCGATGATAGTAGCGCTCATTGGGGTATCCATGCCGATTTTTTGGCTTGGATTAATGGAACAATGGATTTTCAGTATTAATCTTGAATGGCTTCCGACATCAGGGCGCCAGGACGTACGCGACCCTGTAACCGCAATTACCCATTTTTATTTAATTGATACCCTTATACAGGGGCGCTTTGATCAATTTATCGTTGTCGTGAAGCATTTAATCTTGCCGGGGGTGGCCCTCGCTACTATTCCGACAGCGATTATTGCACGAATGACAAGGGCCTCTATGTTGGAGGTGATCCGTTCAGATTACATTCGTACTGCAAGAGCAAAGGGGCAGCGGATGTTTGTAGTAATTTATAAGCATGCCCTGAAAAATGCACTGATTCCAGTTTTAACGGTTATTGGATTACAAACAGGGCTGCTGTTAGGCGGGGCGATTCTAACGGAAACAATTTTCAGCTGGCCAGGCATTGGGCGCTATCTATATGAAGCAATTGGCTACCGGGATTACCCTGTAATCCAATCCGGTATTTTAATTATTGCCTTCCTGTTTGTCATGATTAACCTCATTGTAGATGTTCTTTATACAGCCATCGATTCGCGGATCAAATATAACTAGGAGGGATAAAAAATGGCTGAACTCATACGCGATTTACCACAAACCGTAGAGCAGGATAAAGTTGCAGGCCCATGGAAAGAGGCTTGGAGGAGTTTTAAAAAGAGCAAGTCTGCTGTCGCGGGGACAGGAATTGTTATCTTTTTTATCCTAGTTGCGATCTTTGGCCCTATGCTTGCACCTCAGGGTATTAATGAACAAAACTTAGCTATTCGCCTCCTGCCTCCATCCAGCGATTATTGGTTTGGTACAGATGATTTAGGAAGAGACGTTCTTTCCCGCATTCTGCATGGTGCACGGCTTTCTTTAACGGTCGGTATTTCTGCAGTCGTCCTTTCGGCTTTTTTTGGCAGTTTATTAGGAATCATTGCAGGCTATTATGGACGATGGATTGATACGGTTATCTCCCGTATTTTCGATATCATGCTGGCATTTCCGAGTATTCTATTGGCAATTGCCGTTGTTTCCATTTTGGGACCATCACTGCGTAATGCACTCATTGCGATTGCGATTATCAATGTTCCGAATTTTGGACGATTAATTCGTTCCCGTGTCTTGGCGATTAAAGAAGAGGAATATATTCATGCAGTAAAAGCGATTGGGATGAAAAATTCACGTATTTTATGGCGTCATATCTTACCGAATTCCATGACTCCTATCATCGTACAAGGAACACTAGCAATAGCTACTGCTATTATTGAAGCGGCGGCATTGGGTTTCCTAGGACTAGGAGCGGAGGCACCACAGCCGGAGTGGGGGAAAATGCTCGCAGATGCACGCATGTTTCTGCTGAATGCACCATGGGCGATGGTTTTCCCGGGGGTGGCGATTATGCTTACGGTAATCGGATTCAATCTAATGGGCGATGGACTGCGTGATGCATTAGATCCGAAAATGAAGAATTAAGGGGCGGAGGGGCTATGCTTTTATAGATAGCTCCTTTGCTATGGACTAAAGGGGTATTTCTCTTTTTGGGGAAAATAATACTGATTTTTTAATATAACTTGCAGCTAAAAGCTGGAGGGAGAGCGAATCGTTTAAAAAAAGACGATTGCTATGATATAGTGACGATGGAATTTTAATTTTGATAAAAGGAGTGTAGCGCATGGCACAATCATTAACAGGTAAGGTAGCGTTCGTCACAGGTGCGGGCCGCGGGATCGGTAAGGCAATCGCATTACAATTAGCAAAAGAGGGCGTACATATTGGGTTAATCGCCCGTACAGAAGAGGCACTGCAGGAAACGGCGAAAGAAATTGAAGGCTTAGGTGTCAAAGTCGGGTACGCAGCAGCGGATGTTTCTTCACTTGAGCAAGTAGAAAAAGCGGTTGGCGTTATTACAGAACAGGTTGGCCCAGCAGATATTTTAATTAATAACGCCGGTATCGGTACTTTCGGAAAATTAGTTGAAATGGACCCAGCCGAATGGAAGCAAATGATTGATGTGAACTTAATGGGTACTTATTATGTTACACGTGCTGTACTGCCACAATTAATTGAGAAAAATGCAGGAGATATTATTAATATTTCTTCTACAAACGGCTTGAGCGGTGCAGCAACATCAAGTGCTTACAGTGCTTCGAAGTTTGGTGTAATCGGTTTGACAGAATCATTAGCTCAAGAAGTACGACGCAATAATATCCGCGTTACGGCCCTGGCACCAAGTACAGTTGCAACAGATCTGGTAGCAGACAAGTCTTTCTTCGATCCAGAAAAGGCAGATCAATATATGCACCCAGAAGATATGGCTGAATATGTTGTAGCTCAATTGAAATTAAACCAACGCATGTATGTGAAAGTGGCAAGCATGCTAAATACAAATCCATTTTAATTTCTTTCAGCACAAGTTTCCGGCCTTGCTAGACGGTATATATGTGTAGTTGATTGAAAGGGGCTGTCTAATAAGCTTAGCTTATCGGACAGCCCCTTCTCTTTGCCGTATATTCTGCTGTTCCAACGAAGGCGGGATTAAAAATCCCGAATCCTTCTAATAAAATTCGGACTCTAAATCTACATTCTTTTCTTTGCCATGATAAGTGCGATAAGACACAATCAGTGTATCCAAGTGTTCTAAGTTTTCCTCATAGTCTAATATACGCGATAAAATATAGAGCAAATGGTAGCTGGAGAAAGTTTCTTCCTCCTCCAGCTCCTGAGATAAAGCAATTTGTTTGATGAAAATCTCCATTACTTCATTTCTCTGCAGATATTCTTCGTGCTGTGACCATTGAGAAAGCTCAGGTTTTAGCTTGCCTGTATATTTAAGAAGCAATTGCTCATGGTATGTCAGCAAGAAATCAAGGCGTTCCTGAATCATGAGACGGAACTGCTCGGGCAGATTCGCAAGCTCATTTTCATGCTGATGAAGACGCTGCAGAAGTTCGAGACTTCGTTTCGAAGTCATGATCATCTGGCGATAAATCACGAGTTTTCGAGCCTTTACGTATTTTCGATTGTGGAAATAACTTCGCTCTTCTTCATAGAAGCCATATAGACTTTCGACTTCATGCATACGGCTTTTCAGTTTTTTTAGTGCCATCTTTGTCGATGTATGCTCGCTCGCTTGTCTTACGGCAAGCCGCGTCCAGCGGATAATATCATCCTGAAGGGAGTTAATATTCTTGAATAACTTCACCTCATAACGCGGAGGGATGAAAACGAGATTAACAAGAAATGCCGCAAAGACCCCGATCATGACGGTAGAGAAACGAATCAGTCCAAACATTAAGAAGTCATCGCCTTGGACCTCCATGATAGCCACAACTGTCACAAGGGCTAATGAAAGTGACTTTTCCAATTTGAATTTTATCATCAACGCAATAACGATAATAGCAGCAATCCCTACAGCTACAATATGATGACCGAATAGCAGGGCGAAGGTGACAGCAATCGTCGCCCCGATCAAATTCCCTTGAATCTGTTCTAAAATCGTCAAGTAAGATCGATAGATTGATGGCTGGATGGCGAAAATCGCCGCAATTCCAGCAAATACCGGCGAAGGCAGATTGAGTAGATCAGCTAAAAATAGGGCAAATACAATAGCGACACCAGTTTTTAAAACACGGGCACCTAACTTCATAAAAAATGAAGCCCTCTCTTTCTTTACATATTCTATGAAGACGCTTCGCCGGTAAGCAGCCTACAGCTGTGAGAATGCGTAATCAACCGCAGCGATCGTCTCCATAATATCTTCTTCTGTATGTTCTGTTGTAAGGAACCATGCCTCATATTTAGAAGGGGCCAAGTTGACTCCTTTAGAGAGCATCAGTTTAAAGAAGCGGCCAAAAATTTCCCCATTTGAGTTCTCGGCTTGTTCATAGTTTTCTACTTTCTCATCTGTGAAGTAAATTGTCAATGCACCTTTTAATCGGTTTACTGTAATGGTTACATTATACTTCTCTGCAGCTTCTAAAATACCCTTTTCTAAGATGGCTCCCAGGCGGTCCATTTCATCATAAACACCAGGTTGTGCCAGAACTTCTAAGCAAGCGATACCTGCAAGCATGGACGCTGGGTTCCCAGCCATGGTTCCCGCTTGATAGGCAGGTCCGAGCGGCGCAACTGTTTCCAT
This sequence comes from Lysinibacillus sp., assembly GCA_031181585.1. Lineage (GTDB taxonomy): Bacteria > Bacillota > Bacilli > Bacillales_A > Planococcaceae > Lysinibacillus_B. The sequence goes on along the minus strand of JAPSKP010000042.1, from coordinate 4,991 downwards.
TACTTCCTTTCGGCCGCCGTAAGCACCAATCGGCAAGCCCCCGCCGATTACTTTCCCCATTGCCACTAAATCTGGTGTAAGTCCCAGCATTGTATGAGCTGCACCATAATGGAAACGGAATGCCGTGATGACTTCATCATGGATCGTCAATGCACCATATTCTTTGGCAAGAGCATGTACATGTTCTAAGAAGCCAGGATGCGGCTCAACAATCCCGAAGTTTCCAACGATCGGTTCAATTAAAATGCCAGCTACTTGGCTGCCCCAGTGTTTCATTGCTAGTGTGAATTCTTCTTTATTATTAAAAGGAACTGTGATTACTTCAGTTGCTACTGATTCAGGCACACCAGCTGAATCGGGAGAGCCAAGTGTAGCCGGTCCTGAGCCAGCCGCTACTAGTACTTGATCGAAGTGGCCGTGATAGCAGCCGGCGAATTTAATAATTTTATTACGTCCTGTATAAGCACGAGCGATACGCACTGTTGTCATCACAGCTTCTGTACCTGAGTTGTTAAAGCGGACCTTATCTAAAGTAGGAATCGCCTCTTTCAGCATTTTTGCAAATTTCACTTCATGCTCAGTCGGTGTTCCGTATAGTACGCCTGTTTCAGCAGCATGAGCAATTGCTTTAGCAATATGGGGGTGACCATGACCTGTCACAATCGGGCCGTACGCTGCTAGGTAGTCAATATAACGATTACCGTCTACATCCCAAAAGTACGCACCTTTTCCATGAGCCATGACTACCGGTGCTCCGCCACCTACGGCTTTATAGGAACGAGATGGACTATTCACACCTCCGACAATATGTTCACATGCTTCTTTGTAGAGTTGTTCTGATTTTGTATGATTCATTTTTCTGCCTCCAAATCCTATATGTATGCTCTATTGTAGTCCGAATTTCATCCGAACGCCAAAGAAATTGAAAGAAGGGCAAGGATTCGGTACGATAGAGAAAAAATGGAGGGATTTTATGACGTTACTGAATGAAAAGGCGCCGAATTTCACATTGGAAAACGAAAAAGGGGAGCAGGTAAGCCTAACTGACTTTAAAGGAAAAAACGTAGTGCTGTATTTTTATCCGAAAGATATGACACCCGGCTGTACGACAGAAGCATGTGACTTCCGTGATGCGTATGAAGATTTTTCTTCTCTAAATGCAGTAATCCTTGGAGTAAGTATGGATGATGCGGATAAGCATACAAAGTTTATTGAGAAGCATGGGCTTCCTTTCTCATTACTTGTCGATGCAGACCATGAAGTAGCTGAGAAATATGGTGTTTGGGTACTGAAGAAGATGTACGGGCGTGAATATATGGGAATTGAACGATCTACTTTTTTAATTAATGAAGAAGGAATCGTTGTAGAAGAGTGGCGTAAAGTTAAGGTGAAAAATCATATTGAACAAGTGTTATCACATTTAAAAGGAGAATGACGATGAAAATTTACTTTACGTTTGAGCCAAGGGAAGATTTACGTAAGCCGCTGATAGAAGAGTTTCCGCAGGCGGAATTTATCTTTGAGCAAGGAATTACAGAGGAAGTGCTGCGGGAAGCACAAATTCTCGTAACATACGGTGAAGATCTAGATGAAGGGAAAATCGCTATAGCAGAGAAATTGGAGTGGATTTTTGTTGCTTCTGCGGGAATTGAAAAGATGCCTGCACAGGCAATTGCTGACCGTGGGATTTATGTATCCAACGTGCGGGGGATTCATAGAAAGCCAATGGCCGAATCCGTTTTAGCGCATATATTATCATTGAAGCGGGGACTTCCTAGCATTTATGCGCAGCAGGCTCGCGGAGAATGGAATAAGCGTATCCGGCTGACGGAGCTAAATGGCAGCACGGCTTTAATCCTTGGCCCAGGAGCAATCGGGCAGGAAATAGGGCGGATTTTACAGGCGTTCGAGGTACATACAATTGGCGTCAATAGTACAGGTGAAATGGCAAGTTATATGAATGAGACATTTGCTATGCAGGATTTACTGGAGCATCTATCAAAAGCAGATATCGTTATTTCTATGCTGCCAAGTACAGAAAAGACACAAGGGCTTCTTACGCGTGAGCATTTCGAGGTAATGAAGGATAGTGCCATCTTTATGAATTTTGGCCGCGGGGATTTGGTGGAAGAAGCAATTCTTACAGAAGTGCTTGAACAAAAGTTAATCGCCCATGCCGTTTTAGATGTATATATGGAAGAACCTCTTCCTACTCATAGTCCTTTATGGAAGATGGATAATGTAACAATTTCACCTCATTTATCAAGTCACTCCTCACGTTATGTAGAACGCAGCTTGGATATTTTTAAGCCAAGCCTTCAGAAATGGATGGAGGGTGAACGAGAGCTGGAAAATGAAATTGATATTTTAAAAGGATATTAATTCAATAAAGAGGAGGGAAGTTCATTATCAATTAGTCTATCTAATTGATAATGGAATTATTTATTACTCTTTTTTCTTATAATATCGTCCCTTTGGAAATAAGGAATTGTTGACAAGCTGTGGATAAATTCGATACACTATTTGTAACAATTATAAATTAATAATATGAGTGAAAGAGGTGCATGACGATGTCTGATGAAATGCATTTAAAAGACGCGTTAGACACGTTAAAGACTACTGGTGTAAGAATTACTCCACAGCGTCATGCTATTTTGGAATATCTAATTAACTCAATGATTCATCCTACAGCTGATGACATATATAAAGCTCTGGAAGATAAGTTTCCAAATATGAGTGTCGCGACAGTTTATAATAATCTACGTGTATTTCGAGAAGTGGGTTTAGTGAAAGAGTTGACTTACGGCGATGCAGCGAGCCGTTTTGATTTTGTGACAAACGATCATTATCATATGATTTGTGAATGCTGCGGGAAGATCGTTGATTTCCATTACCCAGGTTTGAATGAGGTTGAGCAGTTCGCCTCACATGTTACTGGCTTCCAAGTAAACTCTCACCGTTTAGAAGTTTATGGAACTTGTCCGGAATGTATGGCAGGGGAAAGCAAAAAAGCATTATAGTTTTCAGCCTAGCAGCGTAACCTGCTAGGTTTTTTAGTTAATGTAGGAAGTTTCAAATATCCCATACTAATGACAGGAAGAAATATAGAAGAGGGTTTTAGGTAACGGGTAAGAATAAGATTTTATTCTCGTAAGGCAAAAAGAAAAAGCCGGCAAGACCAGCTTTATTTCCTTCTGCTATTGTAACTTTCGTCAAACTCTTTTCCTTCAAGCATTGGGTCTAGTGTAAGGGGTTCATTGCAGTACATACACATATCTACTCGACCAAGAACTTTTGTATGCTTTCCGCAGTTAGGGCATTCAACTTGCACTGCACGTGTTGAAAGCAAACCGATCCAACCGTATACCACTGTACTTCCAATGATACATAAAAGCCCAAGCGTCATAAAAATAAGGACCAGGATTTGATTTTCACGGAAGAAAATTGCTCCATACATGACAGCGAAGCCAATAAAGATCAGTGATAATGCGAATGAGCGGATTTTATTTATCTTATTAGAATACTTCTTCATTTTATTTGCCTCCTACTCTAAGGTTACTATACCATATAACGGATTTATTTTAGAATTATAATCTTTTAAAAGGATTTGTAAAACAGATGTCGAAACAATTCTTCTAGGCAGTAGTGTAAACTATAGGGGGTACTTTTATGGAACACGTTTTACGTCCTATTTATCAGGAACGCGCCAGCCATCCTGATACATTAGGTGTAATATTGATTAACAAGCGAGACGATGCGACAAATATGACGGATACATTTGATTCAGTACTGCTTATTATTGTAAAAGAGGGAGAGCAGCCAATCTTTACAAAGCATTATCTATATGGAGAAACAAAGATGGTAATGCATATAGTAACGGAAAAGCGTCTTCGCAAATGGCTGTTTATTGGCTCCAACCGTAAACTAGTTGACTGGATTTTTTATGGTAAAGTGCTATTTGATCGAAATGAATTTCTATATAAATTACGTTCTGAACTCCAAGAGTTCCCTTTTCATGGCAGGAAAATCAAAACAGGTATTCAATTTAGTAAGCTGATTCGCCGGTATTTGGAAGGGAAAGAGTTTTTTGAGCGAGGCGAATATTTAGATGCATATAATCATGTAGTCGATTCGCTTCATCATCTAGGAAGACTTTCGGTGATTGATAGCGGTCTTTATCCCGAAGTGACTGTCTGGTCGCAGGTCAAAAAGATTGAACCGGCAGTCTATAAGTTATATGAGGAATTGGTTATGAGTAATGAAACGTTAGAAAAGCGCCTGGAGCTTTTATTCTTGGCGAGTGAGTTCCTCATTAATTCACGGACGCATGATGGAGCGCAGCATATAGTAGAAGTGATGCTGACAAAGGCGTCTTGGACAATTCAAGAGCTCCATGATCATGAAGAGCTAAGTTACTACTCTACAGACCTCGAAGTGTTTGTTGAGTATCTAATTGATAAAGGTTATATAATAGTAGAGCCGATTATCGCGAAAAATCAAACGATATTCCATCGTAATTACTGTGTAGATAAACGCTTTGTTGAAAATGAATATGGCGTATAGTATAGTAATCGAGGCATGTTTAACATGCCTCGGAATTTTTTTGATATAAAGTGTTGACTTTTGGAATGATGGTATTGTAATATATTAAGTGTCGCTAGGACGTGACGCTTCAGATAAACAGAATTGAGTCTTGAGAGTTGAGAAAAACTTTTCCTGAAAAAGTTATTGACAAACAAAAGCTTAAATGTTAAATTAGAGAAGTCGCTGAAATGAGCGGACAACATGAACTTTGAAAACTGAACAAGCAAGACGTTAACAATAATTTTCTTTCTTAAGTGAAAGAGACAAACGTGACTAAAATAATAGTCAGCAACATTTTGAGCTTAACTCAAACTACTTTTATGGAGAGTTTGATCCTGGCTCAGGACGAACGCTGGCGGCGTGCCTAATACATGCAAGTCGAGCGGACGTTTTGTTGGTGCTTGCAC
>JAPSKP010000140.1 GCA_031181585.1 Lysinibacillus sp. | reverse complement strand
GTACCGATTGTCGTCTATGGAGGCATTATCAAGGCTTACTTGCTTGGAGCGGGTAAAACTTCCCCGACTGCTTGGTCTTCTCTTATCGAACAAGCCATTCGGATCGGGGCGATTACATTTGCTCTTCCTTATTTCTTAACAGGTACAAGCACAACGGATGCTGCCTATGCAATGGGGATGACAGCGCTCGGTGAATTAGGTGCTTTCCTCTATCTCTTGCTACACTATCAATTCACAAAACAGCGCAGCGACAAAAAAGTTGGAACACATCCAAGTGGTCCTCTGTTCAGAATTGCTTTACCATCAGCCGGCAGTAAATTATTTGGTACATTTACATGGTTTTTAGAGCCGATTGTTTTTCTAAAGGCGTTAACAATTTCCGGTATGACAGCAACTGCTGCTACAACATTGTACGGAGTCATCTCTGGTGTACACATACCACTTCTTCTGTTTCCAGCATTTATACCGGCGGCTCTTTCCATCATTCTCATTCCAGCTGTCAGTGGTGCTGCAGCTGTTCATAACACACGTCTACTGAACGAACGTATTATCATCTCTTTACGGCTGTCATCGCTCATTGGATGCTACGCTGCAACATATTTCCTACTATACGGTGACTTTCTCGCCAGGGAGCTGTTTCACTTAAAAGATGAGACAGGCTATATGAAAATACTCGCCCCAATTTTCTACTTCTACTATATACAAAGTCCACTGCTTTCTATATTACAGGCGCTTGACAGAGCACGTGTTGCCATGATGAACTCCATCTACGGCGGTCTTGGCAAACTTTTACTCATGCTTGTTCTGGCAGCACAGCCGATGCTGCAGCAATTCGGAGCAATCATCGCAATCGGCTTCGGTGTCCTGCTCACATCATTTTTACATATTGCGTCCGTACGTAATATGCCAAACATTCATGTAGGCTTCCGTCTGTTCGTTGCCTCTTATAGCTGTTTTGTTTTAACAAGTGTTATCCAGTCATTCGTTTCCTACAACTCAGAAATTTTCAGTATGGTAATCACATTCATTTTATTAACCGCTCTTCTTATTGTGACAAAGCAAGTGAAGCTAACGGACCTTCGTTATGTGCGTATGTTATTTGCGCGCTTTTAATTGGTAATGAAGCTTTTCATTTTCATAACAGCAATAAAATACTTCATCCATACTATGAATCCCCTCATTACGCAGCATATCCTCCAGCCATTTTCGATTCTTACCGATGAAAGTGAGATGTTTTTCATCGACATATCCATCTAATATAAGCGGTAATATAAACGGGTCCTTTCCTTTTTGAAATACGGAAAGCTTCCCTGATTGCTCTAAAAAAGCATAAGCAATGCTTTGAACAGAAGTAATTCCTTGTTCTCGAAGTTGTTGGAATAAATCATCTAGGTTGTACCTTTGCCTTCGCATTTCAGCTTCTACAATGCGGCCATCTCTAATTACAATTGTCGGGTCTCCATCAATGGCGTCCCGCATCTTTTTGTTTTTTAATATAAAGAGCGCGTTCAAATATTGAATAATGAACAATAAAATGATTGGGACCACGGCCAGCATCAATGGCTGATCTAAATTGTCAATTGCAAGTGAGGCCACTTCTGCAATCAAAACATATACGGCAAAATCAAGCAGACTCAGCTCGCCTACTTCACGTTTACCCATCAAACGAAATACGATGAGAACAATAATGTATAAAATCAATGTCCTGAAACTAATTAGCCAATAATCTCCCACATTTAACACCCTTTCTTCGTTCAAGTGTAGGCCAACAGCCGACACCTTATACAGAAAAAAGATAGTGAGAGCTGCAATGTTAGCTGGTGTGCGGAAAGCGCATCAAGGAATGGAGCTCTTCTTTCCTTACAACATAAAAAAAGGGTTGTCCCATACTGATATACAGATGGGACAGCCCTTTTCGACTATTGTTCAAATACACGTCCAATTGCTTGACGCTCAAATTTCAACGTTGTGTTATTGTCTATTTTCAGATAAACTGCTGTATCTTCAATTTTATCGACTTCACCATGAAGACCGCCGATTGTAACGACTTTGTCTCCTCGTTTTAAACTGTTTTGCATTGCATTTGTTGCCTTTTGTCTTTTTTGTGCCGGACGGATCAGGATGAACCACATCGCGACGAACATTAAAAGAATCGGAGCTAATTGAATCAGTGCTTCCACGTAAATATCCCCCTTTCGAGCATTCTCACTTCATTAGTATAATATAAATTCTTTCAATCCGCTCGGATTTACGAAGAAAATCCTAACTTTTTCTCTTATATGAAAGAAATTACTACAAAAACTACTAGAAATTTTTAGCGTCTGGCTTGTTATAGCCATATTTCTCAAAGAACTCTTCTTTAAAATCACCTAGGCGGTCTTCTCTGATAGCCTGGCGAACATCCTCCATCAGCTTGATCAAGAAGCGCAGGTTATGATATGAAGTCAAGCGCAGCCCAAATGTTTCCTCTGTGCGAAGTAAATGACGTACATAAGCACGCGTATAGTTTTTACATGTATAGCAGTCGCAATTTTCATCAATCGGACGGAAATCACGTGCATATTTTGCATTTTTAATGACCATGCGTCCTTCTGAAGTCATCAATGTGCCGTTACGTGCAATTCGTGTCGGTAATACGCAGTCAAACATATCGATTCCACGAATTGAGCCATCGATTAGGGAATCCGGTGAACCTACTCCCATCAGATAGCGCGGCTTGTCTGCCGGCATCATCGGTGTTGTGAAATCTAGTACACGGTTCATAACATCTTTCGGCTCTCCTACAGATAGGCCGCCGACTGCATAGCCTGGAAAATCAAGTTCCACTAACGCCTCTGCTGAGCGACGGCGTAAGTCTTCATATTCTCCACCTTGGATGATACCAAATAACCCTTGTTCATCCGGACGCTGATGCGCTTCCTTACAACGCTTTGCCCAGCGTGTCGTACGATCAACAGATTGCAGCATATATTCATGTGTTGCAGGATATGGTGGACATTCATCGAATGCCATCATAATGTCTGATCCTAAATCATTTTGGATTTCCATTGCCTTTTCCGGACTCAAGAAGAGCTTGTCTCCATTTAAGTGATTACGGAAATGTACACCTTCTTCTTCGATTTTACGGAACTGACTTAGGGAGAATACTTGGAAACCGCCTGAATCGGTTAAAATCGGACGATCCCAGTTCATGAATTTGTGCAGACCCCCTGCTTCTTTCACGATATCATTGCCAGGACGCAGCCATAAATGATATGTGTTTGAAAGAATGATGCCTGCATTCATTTCTTTCAATTCTTCTGGAGCCATCGCCTTTACTGTCGCTTGTGTTCCTACCGGCATAAACGTCGGTGTTTCAAATGAACCGTGCGGCGTATGCACGATACCAAGGCGTGCACCTGTCTGCTTACAAGTTTTAATTAATTCATAACGAATTGGTGGTTGTGTCATATCAATATTTCCTCTCGTTTCTAAAGTAAAAACAGTACTTCGAATGAAACCCATTCCTTTGAATGAGCCCTGCTAAAATGTTTTTAACGGTTGTTTCGTGGACGAATGTACATTGCATCTCCAAAACTAAAGAAGCGGTACTTTTCCTTTACTGCTTCATTATACGCATGAAGAATCGTTTCTTTTCCAGCTAATGCACTTACTAACATAACAAGGGTAGATTTTGGTAAATGGAAGTTTGTAATTAGCCCATCAATCGCCTTGTATTCGTAGCCAGGGTAAATGAAAATGTTTGTCCACCCTTGCTCGGCACGGATTTCTCCGTCATATTTGCTAGCAATTGTTTCTAGCGTACGTGTCGAGGTCGTACCGACAGAGACAATCTTGTTGCCGGCTTGCTTCGTGCGGTTAATAATCTCCGCTGCCTCTTCTGTCACACTGTAAAATTCCGAATGCATATCATGGTCCTCAATCGACTCCACACTAACTGGACGGAATGTACCAAGCCCCACATGCAGTGTAATGAATACTACATTGACACCCTTATCCTTAATTTGCTCCAAAAGCTCTTCAGTGAAATGTAATCCGGCTGTCGGAGCTGCCGCAGAACCACGCTCACGTGCATAAACAGTTTGATAGCGGTCCTGATCTTCTAGCTTCTCACGGATATATGGAGGAAGAGGCATTTCTCCTAGTTTTTCTAAAATTTCATAAAAAATACCATCATATGAAAATTTGAAGGTACGTCCGCCATGCTCAAGCATGCCTGTACATATTGCTTTCAGGAGTCCGTCTCCAAATGTGACAACTGTACCGATTTTTACACGCTTCGCTGGCTTGACAAGTGTTTCCCACTCATCGTCTCCTGTTTGTTTTAATAGGAGAAGTTCGATTCCAGCTCCTGTATCTTCCTTTGTCCCCATTAGACGGGCCGGCAATACTTTTGTGTCGTTTAACACAAGGCAGTCACCAGCCTCTAGTTCGTCCAAAATATGACTAAATTGATGATGCTCTACTTCTTGTGTAAATGGATTAACAACCATCAACCGACTCGCTGTTCGGTCGAGAAGTGGTGTTTGGGCAATCAATTCTTCTGGTAAGTGAAAATCAAAATCTTCTACTTTCATTTTTGTAACTTCCTATCGTTTAATTTTGTTCAGGATATGCATAACCGAAATGTTCATACGCCATGTGTGTTGCAACACGGCCACGCGGCGTTCTCTGTACGAATCCGATTTGTAATAGATAAGGCTCGTACACTTCCTCAATCGTGATCCGCTCCTCGCCGATTGAGGCCGATATCGTATCCAAGCCAACCGGTCCACCAGTAAAGCGCTCAATGAGAGCAACCATCAATTTATGGTCGATATGATCAAGTCCTCTTGGATCCACCTGCAGCAATTCCAATGCCTGGTTTGCTAAATCAATTGTAATCCGGCCGTCTCCCAGCACTTGTGCATAATCCCGTACCCGCTTAAGCAAGCGGTTGGCAATACGCGGCGTACCACGTGATCGGCGTGCCATTTCATAGGCAGCATGCTCGTCTATCTCTACATTGAATAACTGTCCGCTGCGGACAACTATATGTGCCAGAGAGGCCTCGTCATAATATTCAAGGCGGAGATGTACACCAAAGCGGTCTCGCAGCGGTGCTGAAAGAGCGCCGACACGTGTTGTGGCACCGACCAATGTAAATGGGGGCAAATCAAGCCTTACCGAGCGTGCCTCAGGTCCTTTTCCAATGACGATATCGAGACAAAAATCCTCCATCGCCGGGTACAAGACCTCTTCAATAGCACGAGGAAGACGATGAATTTCATCGATGAACAACACATCACCTGGTTCCAAGGAGCTTAAAATTGCTGCCAGATCCCCTGGACGTTCAATCGCAGGTCCGCTCGTCATTTTTACGTTTACGCCCATTTCATTTGCTATTACTACCGCAAGCGTTGTTTTCCCTAAACCCGGAGGACCGTATAATAACACATGATCCAAGCTTTCTTCACGCAATTTCGCCGCCTCAATAAAAATCTTTAGATTGTCCTTTACTGTCTGCTGGCCGATATATTGCGAAAGTCTTTGAGGTCTCAGTGATAATTCAAATTGTTCATCAAATGTACTTGATTCACTTGATAATAAACGATCCGACATTTTCGGTCCCCCTCTCTTACTTCATCTTTAATAATAATTTTAGTGCCTGTTTCATATAGGCGTCCGTTGTAGCCAGAGAGTC
>JAPSKP010000139.1 GCA_031181585.1 Lysinibacillus sp. | reverse complement strand
ACTTAATTTGTACAGAAAGCGGCAAAACGGTAGAGGATGCAATGGGTGAGATCACACGGGGACTTGAATCAGTAGACTTAGCCATCAGCGCTCCCCATTTAATGAAAGGTGAATATTCCGTCAATGTCGGAGGCGGCATCAATGCTTATTCAGCCAAATATCCGTTAGGTGTAGTTGCGGCTATTGCGCCATTTAACTTCCCTATCATGGTGCCTCTTGCACAAACAAGCATGGCGGTTGCTGTGGGGAATGCCGTTATTTTAAAAGCGTCAGAGCGTGTACCGATGACAGCCCTTTACATTTCCGAGCTTTGGAAAGAAGCAGGATTGCCAGATGGTATTTGGACGGTTGTGAACGGAGATAAAGAGTCAGTAAACGAATTACTGGAAAACCCAACTGTTGAAGCAATTTCATTTGTCGGTTCGACACCTGTTGCACGCTATATTTATGAAACTAGCGCAAAATACGGCAAGCGAGTTGTCGCGTTAGGCGGCGGCAAAAACAATATGGTTGTGATGCCGGATGCTGACTTGGAGCAAGTAGCCAATGCCTTTATCAGCGCTGGTTATGGGGCGGCATCTCAGCGCTGTATGGCAATTTCGACTTTAATGACAGTCGGTCAGAATACTGCTGACCGCCTCGTTGATATTTTAAAAGAGAAAATTGAAGCATTAAAAGTTGGTGCCTATCAGGATGGTGCTGACTATGGACCGGTCATTTCCCCGCAGGCAAAGCAGTCTGTACTCGCTGCCATTGATCAGGGAGAAGCTGAGGGTGCCACACTCGTTGTAGATGGCCGTGAAAAAGAGATTACAAAAAACAGCAAAGGTTTCTTCCTTGCTCCAACGTTATTTGACCATGTCAAACCAGGTATGGAGATTTATGATCAGGAGGTTTTCGGCCCAGTCCGCAATATTGTGAGAGTTGATACGCTGGAAGAAGCAATTTCATTAATTAATGAGCATGAGCTTGGCAATGGTGTAACGATCTTCACAAATGATGGATCAGCAGCCCGTAAGTTTACTACCGAAATTGATGTCGGTATGGTCGGTGTCAATGTACCAATTCCTATTCCAGTAGGCTACCATAACTTCGCCGGGTTTAAAGGCTCCCGTTTTGGTGATGGTCAAATGTTCGGACCGGACCAAGCACGATTCTATACAAAATCCAAAATGATCTCGGAACGCTGGATTACACCAAGCGATACATCCGGTCTTTCCTTCGCCTTCCCAAGTAATAAATAGCATTTCCTTATTTCCTCCCAGGCATAGATTTCCTCGTTGCTTGGGAGGGTTTATGTTTTCTGCACAACTGCTCTCTACATAACCTGCTCCAAGAAACATGTTCATTTTTTGACCGCTAAACATTGCTTATTAAACGATATAAACTTCATTCTTGTATTAGCGATAAATGGTAAAAGCTAACTATTTTGTTTATGATAAATAAAAGAAAGTTTGCTAATCAAATAGAATAAACACCATTCGTTTTTCATTACAGGCATATCCCTTGATAGGCTGTGAGCAACCCCCAACATAAAGGAGTAGATAGAAGAATGAAGCATTTTATTCGCGGTGAAAAAGTGAAATTATCAGACTATACGCCAAACAGTCAGCTGGAGGTATCGGTCCAGATTACATCAGGTTTCGAAATTGATATTACTTGTTTTGGCCTGGATGCAAATAAGCAATTAACCGACGACCGCTACATGATTTTTTATAATCAGCTTGAGTCCCCGCTTGCAGAAATACGTTTGACGTCTTCAAGTAATGGCAGCGGTTCATTTTCGATTGATTTATCGAAACTTCCGTCTTCAATCCAGTATCTTGTGTTTACAGCAACAATTGACGGCAACGGAACAATGGATATGATTGAATCTGGATCCATTACAATTCAGTCAGGCGGCCAGCATCTCCTCATGTATGAATTAAGAGGTGCTGATTTTAAAAATGAAAAAGCAATCATTATTGCAGAAGTGTATTATAAATCGCTCTGGCGGGTCGCTGCTATTGGGCAAGGTTTTGATGGCGGGCTCTCGGCACTTCTCACGAGCTTCGGTGGTCAGGTTGGGGAGGAACAGAGCCCTGCCCCTTCATCACAAAGCACACCTCCTCCCCCACCACCTATTGATAAAAAGGTATTACTCGAAAAGCGCTTGGAAAAGGAAGCACCAAAGCTGCTCGATCTTTCGAAAAAAGCAAAGATTTCCTTAGAAAAGGTCGGTCTGCAGCATCATAATGCAAAGGTTGCTTTATGCTTGGATATTTCAGGCTCCATGTCCCAGCTTTATAGTTCCGGCAAAATTCAGGATTTTGCCGAGCGTATTTTGGCACTCGGTACCCGCTTTGATGATGATGGCTCGATCGACATTTTCCTTTTCGGTCAACGTGCTCATGATGCAGGAGAATTATCAATCAGCAATTTTGATGGCTTTGTCAACCGGCTTATCAGACAATACCCATTGGAAGGAAGCACCTACTATGCAAAAGCGATGGAGCTTATCCGCCAGCACTACTTCGGATCAGCACAAGCCCGGAAACAGCCGTTATCTCAAAACATACCTATTTACGTCATGTTTGTAACTGATGGCGATACATTCGATAAAGCGGAAACAACAAGGCACATTCAAGACTCTTCATACGAACCGCTTTTCTGGCAGTTCATGGCGATTGGTGAATCAAAAAAAGATGCGAAAAAAGGGTTTTTCAAAAGCCTGCTGCAATCAGACTTTACATTCCTAGAACAACTCGACAATTTAACAGGGCGCTATATCGACAATGCAGACTTCTTTAGTGTGAAAGATCCGGCAGCTATTTCTGACGACGAGCTGTATGACCTGCTTATGCAGGAATATCCCGACTGGGTGAAGACAGCGCGGACAAAAGGATTAATCTAATACCTGCTTTTCTATGGGCAAGTAAACAAAAACCGCACGAATACCGTGAATAGTAATCGTGCGGTTTGTTATTTTGGTAATGAAGATTTTCCTAACAGTCAACGCCTCACTCCTGAATAAAATTATATGGTGCGTTCATTTTGTTCTTTTGGATAATTATTGTGATTTCCCGTACTCCATCACCTTATTATGAAAATACGATTCCTTAACACTTTCCAATCTGAACGGAAAACTTCACAAAAAATGTAGTACCTTCTTCCCCTGTTTCCACTTCAATTTTGGCATTATGACGGGCAACGATGGCGTAGCACACCCCCAGTCCCAACCCTGTACCGCTGTCCTTTGTCGTGAAGAAAGGTGTGCCCATTTTTTTCAGCACTTCCGGGGTAATGCCTTTACCTTGATTGTGAATTGCTAATACTACACAATCCTCGCCTTCCTTATAAGTCTTGATCGTTAGTACCTCTCCCTCGGTCATCGCGTCCAAACCGTTGCGGGAAAGATTAATGACTAGTTGTCTTATTTCATTAGCATTTAAAAGCAATAATGGCGTTTGCTGCGTATCTACTTCAACGTTTTTTTCTTGATTAAACGCATCGATCATAATCAAAGGAGCAATATCTTTAATGATTTCGTTCAGGTCCAGTCTCTGTAAAATCGACGTTTTGGTTTTTCCGATCGAAAGAAATTCTGTAATAATTGAATTCGCACGATCTAGCTCTTCAATCATCAGCTGGAAATAGCTGGCATATTCGATAAATTCCACTTTCTCTTGTAAGAGCTGCAGGAACCCACGCACAGTCGTCATGGGATTGCGTATTTCGTGGCTGATGCCAGCTGCCATTTGTGCGATCAATTCAAGGCCGGATAACCTTTTTAGTTCCAGTTCATATTTCTTTTTCTCTGTAATATCTTTCAAAAGGCAGCAAATGCCATCTTCATAGGGATATGCCGCCATCTCATACCAAAAATCATCGTAAATAGATTGAATTTCAAAATTTACTGGGATCCTTTCCATCATGGCCTGATGAAATTTTTGATAAATAGTCGTACCAACTGCCTCAGGGTATATTTCCCACATATTTTTCCCTAATACATCCTCCGCTAATTTGTTTTTAGGTAAATGGTGGTGTTTATTAATAAATGTATATTTCCATTCTTTATCCAATGCAATAAAACCGTCCGTAATACTTTCGATGACACTTGTTAACTTTTCGTTCGCTGTGGCTAAGTCTCTTGTACGCTCTTTCACCATATTCTCAAGCTTATCCATATGAAGCAAATTCGAAATGGAAGAAGCTGTTGTATCAGCTATAGATTGTGCCAGTGTCATGTGGGATTCAGAAATTTCACGACCCTTATCTTCTATATTAGTGACGATTATTACGCCTAACACTTCGCCCAGTGAAACTAATGGCATGATAAGGAGGCTATTAATATTAAACTGCTGACATACTTTATGATCTAACCTTCTATCTATAGATACATCCGGAATAAAAATACCGCTTTTTTTTTCGACTACATGATCAATAACAGGCACGAAAGTTTGGTCAATAGCCTGCCTCTCAAAACGCTCTACTTCGATACAGCCATTCCCTTTGTTCAGCTTACCGCTTCTCATTATTTTTTTGTCTCTTGGTTCTAGAAGGTAGCCGATTAAGTTATGATTATCTAATAATTTCCCCAAGTAGAAAAAACACTTATCAAAAATCTCCTGCATAGAGGAGCACATCGAAAGATCACGGGTAATATCAAGCAGCAGCTGCTTTTCGGCAATCAAGCGTTCCTGCTGTTTTAAAATATTGGCATTTTGAATAGCAACCGCCGCCATATTCACATACGCTTCTACACTTTGGATT
This sequence comes from Lysinibacillus sp., assembly GCA_031181585.1. Taxonomy (GTDB): domain Bacteria; phylum Bacillota; class Bacilli; order Bacillales_A; family Planococcaceae; genus Lysinibacillus_B. The sequence goes on along the minus strand of JAPSKP010000139.1, from coordinate 934 downwards.
TCCAGCTCCGTTAAATTCATAGGAGTCCCATAGTTGAATAAAAAAACTAACCCGAACAGCTCCTGTTCGAATGCGATAGGCAGCGCCAAAATGGATTTCATTTTGAAATCCTCCACCGGTCTTTCATCAGGCCGATCATCCCGGGAGGTATCATGAATATAAATTGTTTTTCGTGTTTCAATCACTTCTTTTGCCAGCATATCATCACCCGGATCAATGACTTGCATATCAAGTGTTTGTCCACTCATCACCTCAGGTTTCCCAACAAACCCTCTATATGTTCCATCACCCTGCGGTAAATAAATACCTACTGCATCACATTGAACAATTTCTTCAGATATTGCGGTTGTAACATGACGTAATACTTCGCGAAGCTCTAGATTTGTATTTATTATTTTTGTTATATTAGCAAGCCGCAAATATCTCGTCTGTTCTTTTTCCATTCTAAAATCCCCAATCATAAACAATCATAGAATTGACAAAGTTTATAAAACCATTCTTAAAGACACCTGGAAGTCTTCTTTTGATTCGGCTTTGTGCTTTGGCCCACGAAATACGGACCATTCATTCCTTATCGTATGATGTGACAAAGGCTGACTTCCTCTACAAGAGCACCCTTCCGAATCACATAACACTCCGAAGGTTTTTACTTCCTACTCGCAGCCGGTTACACTTTCACTAAAAAGGAAACTAACCTGCATTTATCTGCCGTATTTAGAGCGGAAGAGTTGTGCATAAAGAAGTAAAATACCATGATCTATATAAAATTCCCAATTATATACAACATATTCTTGTTCTCGTTTTATTCTATCATTAGTTTACTAAAATGGATGCGGAAATGGATTTTGTTAAAACATACTAGTCACAAACAGCTCATTTTGTGATTCTTTCGCATGTCTGCAGTCTAATTCGCAGCCAAAATTATAGAATAACG
>JAPSKP010000138.1:2650-5702 GCA_031181585.1 Lysinibacillus sp. | reverse complement strand
AACTGTCTACAAGATTTGTAGACAGCTTTTTTACATATTCAAAAGTGGAAGATGTATCAATAATATTCACGTTGGGCATTTTAATGGAGAAACAGGTGAAATAGCCGCCAAACTGGCGAACCCTTCTAGCAGAGTTGTAACAAGGAGAGATAATCCAGGAAAGAGACTCCGAACCTGCCTGTTTACGTTTTAGTTGCCTAATTGAAGGGGAAAGGGTAGTTGAATCAAGAAACGACAGAGGAGAGTGGCATATGATGAACAAAAAATGGTTAGCGGGCGCTTTCTTAATTGCGGGATTACTTGCAGCATGCGGCGGTAATGATGAGAACGCGAACGAAAAAAATACAGAAAGTAATGCAGATGATTCAACAGAGGAGTATCAAAATGCCGAGCATTCGCAGCTGCATCAGGATAATCCAGAAGAAGTTCCTCAAAAGTTAATGAAGGCAGATAATCCGGCTTTCCAGGAGGGTGATAAAGTCATAATTCTCGCAAATCACATGGAGGGCATGGAAGGTGCCCAAGGAGAGGTAACAGGTGCCTATAGAACGACGGTTTATATGGTTTCTTACACACCGTTGACAGAAGGTGAGCCTGTGAAAGATTATAAATGGGTTGTTCATGAGGAATTGCTAACGGGAGAAGAAGCTCCGTTAGAGCCAGGTACAGAGGTTGTAATCAGTGCGAATCACATGGAAGGCATGGAAGGTGCTACAGCAGTGATTGAATCGGCAGAGGATATAAATGTCTATATGGTTGATTATACTTCGTCAAACGGAGAAGAAGTAACAAACTATAAATGGCTTATCGAAAGTGAATTGGCTGTTAAAGAATAGTGATTTCTTCGCTTGGAAAGCGGACATAAAATTCAAATCATTTATTGACAACCGAATTGAAGAAATGTATAGTTAATGTAAATTATGGAAAGAAGGTGATGTGACATGATGAACAATAGACGATTCGCGAAACTGCAATTCAACCAGTTCATGTTCACACGCCTGCATTGTATAGCTTAACTATACAATTTTTTCCCTGTGCGTCTGTAAACCTGTAACTGCTGAATTGCAGTTACAGGTTTTTTATTTTTCTTATAAATAGGAGGACGTACAGTTGAAATTAAGTCAAATTGGTTTTACAACATTTTTTGAGGAACAGTTAATCGACGGGCAGCAAAATCGTACAGTTGGCCGTATCATATTAGAGCATAAACATTCGTATCGTATCCTATGCGAACAAGGCGAGTGGTTGGCAACCGTTTCTGGCCATTTTGCCTATGAAACAAGTAATCGACTGGATTACCCGGCTGTTGGGGATTGGGTAATCGTTGAGAAGATGCCCGGAGAGGAAAAAGCTGTTATTCATCAGCTTTTAAAGAGACATTCCGCATTTGTTCGAAAGATTGCAGGAAGAGAAATTGAACAGCAAATTGTAGCGGCCAATGTAGATATCGTATTTCTTGTGATGAGCTTGAACGATGATTTTAATATCCGCCGGCTGGAGCGTTATATAACGGCCGCCTGGGATTCCGGAGCAAAGCCTATTATTGTGCTGACTAAGGCAGATCTATGTGATGATTCAGTTCCTTTCATCATGGATATAGAGCGTAATGCGCCGGGTATTGAGTATATTTTGACAAGTATGGTCACTAATGAAGGAATCGCACAGCTCAAGGGAATTCTTCAAGAAGGCATAACAGCGGCATTACTTGGCTCTTCAGGCGCCGGGAAATCCTCATTAACAAATGCTCTGATGGAAAATGATTCAATGAAAGTATCATCCATACGTGAATCAGATGCTAGGGGACGCCACACAACAACTCACCGGGAGCTGTTGATGCTGCCTTCTGGAGGATGTCTGATAGATACACCAGGCATGCGTGAATTGCAGCTATGGGATCAAAGAGAAAGTTTAGACGCCAGTTTTCGGGATATTGAAGCACTTGCTGAACATTGCCGATTCCGTGACTGCACACATAGTAAAGAACCTCATTGCGCCGTCCAGAGAGCAATTAAAGAAGGGGAGCTCGAAACAGCAAGGCTTCAGAGCTATTTAAAGCTTGGCAAGGAAATCGCCTTCCTCGAAAAAAAGCTAAATACTCAAAACAAGCTTGAAGCAAAACGTAAACAGAAAAAGGTGTCAAAAGGAATAAAAAGAAAATAAAGAACGTGAGGAAAAGACAGCAGGCTGGCTAAGAGTTTGGCGTCCTCAAACCTTCGACACCTGACGGATTAACCGGTGTTAAATAAGTGCCGCTGTAATATGCGGCACAATTTAATTACTATCTTGTTTTTAAAAAAAGAATAGAGGTTGAAGAGAAAGATGATTACATTTGATCATATTAATCGGGATGGAAATCTTTTAAACGAAAAAGAATTGTATAGACAATACCATACTCCTGAAATGTTAAGCCGATATGACAGTAATTTAATTGATTTCAAGAAGATGCCGAATTTACGAGAGTTTAAAGAAATTGAGCAGCTATTACATAACTATCACAAACAATATAGGCAGAATCATTTAAAGTTTACGTTTCCTCCAAATGAAAAAATCAGCGGGGAAATAGCAGAGTATCTAACACGTGAGGGCTATTCAATTGGTTTTTTGGAACTCTATTCTATAGAACCAAATAAATTTTCATCTACGGGGAACCCAGCAGTAAAGGTACAATTCGTAACAGAAGATGAGCTAGAGGCTACACTTGAGCTGAATTATAAAGAAGATTTACATTACGGTATTAATTTTGCAAAGGAAAAGAAAGAGCAGCTTCAGCATCTTTTTACACGCAGTGACAGACATTTTGTCATTGCTTATGTTGATGAAGGGCCAGCGGGATTTCTACACTTAATTGAACATCCGGAAATCGTGGAAATCGATAACTTCTTTGTTTTAAAATCGATGCAAAGAAACGGGATTGGAAGTCAAATTCAGCAGTTTGTTATGGATCATTTCGCAGATAAAACTATCATTCTGGTCGCAGACGGGGAAGATACGGCAAAGGATATGTACCGTAAACAGAATTATCAATATCTAGGTTTTAAATACGAGGTGTTGA
>JAPSKP010000138.1:0-2550 GCA_031181585.1 Lysinibacillus sp. | reverse complement strand
CTGCTGAGGAGAGGTTGTTACTGGAGAAAAGATCCTTAGTCACTCTTGATACGAGAGAAGGTGATCCGTCTAATCTCCTCTATTCATCCCTTGGCTTTATTGAAGCTGGCAGGATTCCCATGTATGCGAAATCCGAAGACGGCACGCTGCAAGCAACGGTATTTTATTATAAAATTTATGATATTTAATGAAGAAATCCTCATATTTTCACTTTTTCAACGGTAAAATTGAATGAGCGTTGAGACAAGCGTCGGCCGCTCTTTAACCACTTTACCGATGAAAAGAGGATGAAATGAAAACCAAGTGGGTTGTCAGGGCCTTATTATTGTACGTTGTCTATGCAGTTGCCATGTTTGCTTATATTTTTTTAAGTGACAATAGCGGGGTACCGGATGCTTTACGAGGAACTGTAGCTGATCCTAGTACATTCATGTCACAGCGAGAACTTTATTTAAGTGAAGGGTATTCAAAAACAAGGAATTTTCTTTACTTCATCATTACACCGTTTGAATGGCTTGTTTATATTGTTATTTTAATAACCGGCCTTTCTCGGGTGTTTGAACGCTGGGGGCAGAGAACCTCGAAATGGGTTGTGGGACAAACGGTCGTTTACCTGTTCTTTTTAACATTTACAACATCTCTTCTCATGCTGCCGCTGCGCTATTTGACACATTGGATATCAATGCAATATGGACTCAGCACACAGCCTGCAGCTGAATGGCTGAAGCATAATGCAATCGATTTCTGCTTTGATTTTGCCTGGGCGTTTATGATGGTAAGCATTATTTACTTCTTCATCCGGAGAAGCATCAAGCGCTGGTGGCTTTATGTGTGGATTTTGACGATTCCACTTATGCTGTTTTATTTATTCGTAAAACCTGAAATCATTGATCCGTTATACAATGATTTTACGCCAATCGAGAATAAACAGCTGGAGGAAAAAATCTTAACCCTTGCCGGACAGGCAGGTATACCGGCAGAGCATGTATATGAGGTGAAGATGGCTGAGCAGACAAATACGATGAATGCCTATGTAACCGGCATCGGCAGTAATACACGTATTGTGCTATGGGATACGACCCTCAAACAATTGTCTGAAGGGGAAATCCTCTTTGTGATGGCGCATGAAATGGGACATTATGTGAAGAAGGATGTTTATCGTGGAATGATTCTTTATTTCGCTATTACGTTCGTATCTTTCTGGCTCGTGGCGAAACTCATGAACCGCTTAATTCGAAAACACGGCAAAACACTTCGTATTAAACGAATCCAAGAACTCCATTCATTACCACTTTATTTACTGCTATCGTCCGTCATTCTTTTTGCATCTGATCCATTGTCAAATATGGTATCTCGTCATGAGGAAGTTTTGGCCGATCAATATGCTCTTGAACTTGTAAAAAATGAAGAGGATGCGATTTCTACATTCCAGGCACTTGCCAAGTCCAGCTTGAGTGAGTCAAATCCACCGCTTCTCGTCAAATGGTTCCGTTACTCTCATCCACCGCTTATCGACAGGATTTATAATGTGAAGAAACAGGACAGCGAAAAGTAATAGACTGTTTCTACTAAAAAACACCTTGCCCAGCCGCAGCAAGGTGTTTTAAGTTTTTAATCCGGAAGTTGTCCATTTACCAGTATGAGGTATACCAACACTATTAATAAGACATTTTTCGGGCTTATTCTTATTCGCGTGGGGAAAAGAATAACTAGGTTTTTCAGCGAATATAATGAAACGATTGTGACTGGATTCAAGAAAAGGATTTTTTAAGCTTTAGGTAATAACAGAAAAGCGACTTAACATATAGGAAACAGCCTACTCATTCAAAAGAAAAAAGGGTGTGGAGAGATGACGCAATCTACAAATGCAAAATTTATTATCATCGGAAGCGGCTTTGCAGGCCTCATTGCTGCAGTCAGGTTACAGCAAATTGGAGAAAATGACATTATTATTTTGGAGCGTGCCGGAGATATTGGGGGAGTTTGGCGGGACAACCGTTATCCAGGATGCGCCTGCGATGTGGAGTCTCATCTATATTCCCTATCCTTTGCTCAAAATCCAGACTGGAGTCATAGCTTTGCAGGACAGCCCGAAATTCACAGCTATTTGCAAGATTGTTTTGAACAGTTCGATCTGTTGGATTCTATACGCTTTCATCATGAGGTGCAGAAGATGGTTTGGCAGGAAGAAAAGGGGATTTGGCATATCCAGACGAACGAAGGAGAATATCGAGCGAGAATGGTGATAGGGGCATTTGGTGCATTAAGCGATCCATCAATTCCGAAATTGGACGGGATCGAAAAATTTAAAGGCCAAAGTTTTCACTCTGCGCAGTGGCCGGCAAACATTGATTTGACAAACAAGAAGGTTGCGGTCATTGGCACAGGAGCTTCAGCTATTCAATTTATTCCAGAAATCCAGCCGGAAGTCCAGCAGCTTCATGTATTCCAGCGTACACCGGCATGGGTCATTCCACGATTAGACAGCCCGATCAGCGAGACAAAGAAAAGGCTATTCCGGTATGTCCCATTACTCCAGCGAGCCAACCG
>JAPSKP010000137.1 GCA_031181585.1 Lysinibacillus sp. | reverse complement strand
TGTATGAACACGTCCCCTAAAAACACATCAAGGCGCTGCTCGTATTACCAATGCTTGAGCAGCGCCTTTAATCAAATGTGTCTTGATCGTCGTACATTTCAATTGTTTTTTCCAACTATTGTGCCTCCTGTAAGATCGTTTTATTGTTCTCAAGAAGCTGAATCATCGACTGAAGAATCTTTTCCTCCGTTCTCGGTGATGAATTAACTTCTTTCGCAATAATGCGTTTCAAATCTAAAATCGTCTGAACTTCGAGCATGTGCTTTTCAGCTAATTTGAAAGCCTGCTCTAACTGACCGGTCACCATAGGCAACTCTCCTTTTCAAATGTATTCCTTATTATTATATCAAATATCCTGAAGAGAATTCACACAAATTTACCGAAAAACAATATAAATTTTTCTGAAAACTTCAATTTCCTTTCAATTAAATGAATTTCAAGGCTGGATGAATCTACCTTCTGTCTACCACAAGAAATAGGTTATCTTTGTTTTATTATATGAACAAAATAAGCATATGATACTTTTTTGATTTCCCCAACATGGATGGTTAGCGTTATTCCTTTGTACTACTAGGTATTGAGTAAAAACCTCAAATAAAAAAGCCCCTCGAGTTGAGGAGCTTTCTAAGCTTATTCTTTTACAGCTTCTGTTTGCCCGACTGCATGCATTTTTGTTTCTACATGCGAGCTGCCAATCATATTAAAAATAATATTCAGTACAATTGCAGTGACCGAACCTGTCACAATTCCATTTGAAAATAAGATAGATAAGCTGTTTGGCAAGGATTGAAACACTTCTGGTACAACTGAAACACCAACGCCTAGGCCGACTGCACAAGCTACGATCAATGCATTTTCCATCGACTTTACGATTTCTGGTGCAAGCATTTTCATTCCTTGCGTGATAACCGTACCAAACATCGCGATCATCGCAGCACCTAAAACTGGTGTTGGGATAATTTGCGTTAATGCTGCTGCTTTTGGCAGGAAGCCAAGCACGACAAGCATTGCCCCTGTGATAAAGATCACTTTTCGTTCCTTTACGCCCGTGATTTGAACAAGGCCAACGTTTTGGGAATACGTTGTATAAGGGAAGGCATTGAAAATACCGCCAATAATGGAGGCAAGACCTTCTGCACGGTAACCTCTCGCTAAATCTTTTGAATGAAGAGGCTTTTTACATATATCACTCAGCGCATGGTAGACACCTGTAGATTCAACAAGCGATACGATTGCTACAAGTGTCATTGTGATGATTGGCTCAATATGGAACTCAGGCGTACCGAAGTAAAATGGCTGAACCATATGGAACCATGAAGCATCCTTTACTGGAGCGAAGCTTACAACACCCATCAGCATGCCTAGAACAGTACCAACAACCAGCCCCATCAAGATTGCAATTGCACGCATGAAACCTGTTGTAAAACGATAGATAACCACAATTGTCAATAAAGTAATAAATCCTAAAAGTAAATTCGTCGATGAGCCGAATTCAGCAGCACTTGCGTCTCCCCCACCCATATTTGTCATCGCTGTTGGTAATAGAGAAATCCCGATAATTATTACGACACAGCCTGTAACAACCGGAGGGAAAAAGCGTACCAGTTTACCAAAGAATCCAGAAATTAATACGATAATAAGCCCTGAAGCGATAATGGCACCGTAGATGGCTCCAATGCCTGCTGATGTACCAATCGTGATGATCGGTGTTAGGGCCGTAAATGTACAGCCAAGAACAACTGGAAGACCGATTCCAACAAATTTGCCGCTCCATACTTGCAGGAGTGTAGCAATACCACACATTAAAATGTCAATAGCCACGAGATATGTCATTTGTTCCGTATTAAATCCAAGGGCACCGCCAATGATGAGGGGCACTAAAATGGCTCCTGCATACATTGCCAGTAAATGTTGAATGCCAAATGTCACTGCTTTTGCGTTATTCATTAGAATTCACCGTCTTCGAAAAATTCGACCTTGCCATTTGCTAATGATTTGATAAGAGCCAAAGATTCAATGCGTACGCCTTGTTCACGCAGCTGCTTGCCCCCATCCTGGAATCCTTTTTCAATGACAATTCCTACTCCTACCACGTGTGCACCCGCCTGCTCTGCAATATCAAGCAAACCTTTTACCGCTTCACCGTTTGCAAGGAAATCATCAATGATAATGACATTATCCTCTGGAGATAAGAAGTTTTTAGAAACGGAAATTTCATTCGTTTCATTTTTTGTAAATGAATGTACCTTTGACGAGTACAGGTTGTCCGTCAATGTAAGAGATTTACGTTTACGCGCAAATACAACCGGTGCGCCGATTGTCAGACCTAAAAATGTAGCAGGTGCAATACCTGATGATTCAATCGTTAATACTTTCGTGATGATGTCATCGGCATAACGGTTTGCCAATTCATCCCCAATCTCCTTCATTAAAAGCGGATCGATCTGGTGGTTCAGGAATGAATCCACCTTTAATACAGTGTCCGATAAAACATTGCCTTCTTTTTCGATTTTCTCTTTTAAAAGCTTCACAGTTGGGACTTCCTCCTCTATTTTCATCTTCACGCATATAACAGCTTACTTGGCTTTGCCCGCTTTTGTTCACCTGCCCCCGAGAGAAACAAAAAGCTCGAAAGCCCGCTCCCATAAGAGGAAACAAGTCTTTCGAGCATACGTCAAAAGAAATACAAATAAAAGCAGTGCTGACACTGACATTCTACTAGTAAAACCTGCTCCTCATAGTCGACAAATTTACGGTCAGTCGGTAGAAACTCGCGGGCCTTATTCCCGCTATTATATGAGTAAGGATATATAACTAAAATTTAAGAATGTCACAATTATAATCAGCTTGTTTTTGAAATGCAATGGTATTGACAATAATAAAATGATTTTGATTATTCGGAATTCAGCAGAAGAATGCTTTGGAATAAATATGAATGTTCGCCTTTTGAACGTTGGCTTAGTCTACACTAAGGCTTCTTTAACTCGTTCCTTGAATGTACCAAATGCTTCCCCCATCTTACCGTAATAACTTAAATTCCGGCAAGCAATGACCTGCACCTTTCTTCCATTAGAAAGGCTCCAATCGGCAAAAACACCATACTCCTCTAAATCCTGTACCTTTTCCAATTGAGGATAGCGGTCTAAAATGGCATCTCCAAATCGCTTTCTGAATTGTTTCACTGCATCTGATCCATATAAAATAAGGAACTCCGGTTGAAACTCTTCCACCGCCTCCTGAAATATGCGGAATCCCTTTTCATAATCTTCCGGGGACTCTTTGCTATATTCCTTTAGTTTTTTAGCAGAGTCTGCCATCAGTGCTGTTAGGTTTACATGGACAGCTGTTTCCCCACAGGCTTCTTTCAGCCATTGGATAAATGCCGTAGTTCCCTTATTTTCACGAGTCCCCATCTGTTCTCCATAGAAATTATCCCATAGCTCCGTATCTACTAAGGATTCAATATATTCTTCACGCTCTTCTTCATCTACTTCAATTACAGGATGAGGAAAAGACCCACTCACAAAAATACGAGATTTATACGGATTGCCATTCACAAGAAACGGACGAAAAGCAACCCGGCCTTCCTTCGATAATATCCATTCATTTATTTTCCGATTAAACCCATTTGATACGCCCATTTTTCCACCTTCTCACTCCCGAACTGGTATTTCACCGATTCTTTTTAGGCAGCCATACAGTCTCGGGTAACATTTTCATTTGTTCTCCTATCTTAACATATTTTCTCCAGCATCTGCCTCTTCCTGGGTGCGGACATTTTCTGCCGTATTACCATGCTTGGCCTGCCTGTGGATTACCGTATGCTGCGCGTTCTCATGTCTGCTATCGGTATCTTCCTTGAACATAGCGTGGAAGGGCCTCAAATCAATGCCTTTCAATATGTTCATAAAGGCCAAATGAGTAAGGACACAGCCTGCATAACACACTTCCTAGAGCAGAGGCTGCTATCAGCATTGCCCAAGCTGCGTCAAGTCTTAGTAACGGCAAATATTATTCACATAGAAAAAGACGATCTGCCGTAGAGCAGACCGCCTTTTTTATATTAGTAATCCAAATCGCACTGATCAAGCGGTACAATTTTTGTTTTATGCTTAATTTTATAACCGATCCATAAGGCTGCAAACAATGGCAGACCAATATAGGATACGAGTATACCGTACCAATCAATCGTACCACCTGTGAACGCTGTATAGTTCTGGCCAAGAACAACAATCATACAGATTGTAAATGCAAATAGCGGCCCAAACGGATAAAGCGGTGCCACATATGGAAGGTCACTTAAGTTACGTCCTTGTGCCACGTAAGCTTTACGGAAGCGATAATGACTGATAGCAATACCAAGCCATGCAATAAACCCAGACATACCAGAGGCATTTAGCAGCCAAATATAAACAACACCATCTCCAAAGAATGAAGCAAGGAACGATAAAGAACCTACTGCAAGAGTAGCAAGCAGTGCATATACCGGAATACCACGCGTATTAATACGGGCAAATAGCTTTGGTGCCTTCCCATCTACTGCAAGCTGGAACAGCATACGGCTCGCTGCATAAAGACCTGAGTTACCGGCAGAAAGCATAGCAGTCAAAATAATAGCATTCATAACGGAAGCCGCGACGGCTATTCCTAAATTTTCAAATACGAGTGTGAAAGGACTCATCGCAATATCATCAGATAAAAGGCGTTCATCTGTATAAGGGATTAGAAGTCCAATCGCTCCAATAGCAAAGATATAAAACAGTAAAATACGCCAGAATACAGAACGTACCGCCTTTGGAATATTTTTTCCCGGGTCGTCTGTTTCCCCCGCTGTTACGCCAAGCATTTCTGTCCCTTGGAACGAGAAACCGGCTGCTAGGAAGATACCGAACATCGCCATGAGACCGCCGTTAAACGGTGCATCCTCTACAAAGAAATTTGAGAATCCGACCGGGTCATTGCCTCCCAGAATACCAAAAATCATTAGGAACGAAACAATGATGAAGATGATAACTGTTGCTACCTTAATCATCGCAAACCAATATTCACTTTCCCCATACGCTTTAACTGATAATAAGTTAAATGTCAGTACAACAGCGATAAATAATACAGTCCATAGAATTGATGAACTATCCGGGAACCAGTACTTCATAATAATAGAAACAGCTGAAATTTCAGCAGCAATTGTAATCGCCCAGTTATACCAGTAGTTCCAACCTAATGCAAATCCAAGCGCTGGATCAACGAAGCGCGTTGCATACGTACTAAATGATCCGGAGGTCGGCATAAATGCGGCCATTTCCCCAAGACTTGTCATTAAGAAATACACCATGATACCGATCAGCGCATACGCCATCAGTGCACCGCCTGGCCCAGCCGATGAAATAGCTGAACCTGAAGCCAGGAACAGCCCTGTCCCGATTGTACCTCCCAACGAAATCATCGTTATATGACGGCTTTTCAGCCCTCTTTTCAGCTCCGGTTTATTGCCGAGCTGGTCTATTTTTATTTCACTCATACTTCAAACTCCTCAACTTTTTTGTTGATGGTATTTCGGTATCGAGGCTTGAGCAATTTCACGAATGATCCTTCCTCAGATCATTTAAATAAAAAAGCCGCCATAAAAGTTATGACGGCACCCAAAATACCTCATCAACTTGAAACGATAGCTCACCCGCCGCAGCGGCAGTTCTGTCCCTATTCGAGTACAGCCCCAGCATGGCACTTGAAGAGCAGTGCTATACTTCGGCAACCATTCCTTTCATAAAGCCTCGCAGATTCTCCCAATCTCCGCTATACTAGTCATAATGGTCGCGACCTCTACCCCACTTTCACATGAGGTATAATCTATTAAATTT
>JAPSKP010000136.1 GCA_031181585.1 Lysinibacillus sp. | reverse complement strand
CCCAGTATTACTTCTCTATAAAAGGAAACCAGCGAGCGAAGCAAAGAACAAAAGATAAGATGACTTGAAGACTGCTTCAAACCATCTAATTTCCACTAATTAGCGAGACGTATATCCTGCATCGGCATGAATAGTTGTCTCTGTAATAAATGAATGGGCTGACTCACTACTATTTTTCAAAATGAAATCTACAGGACACTTCCACTCTGTGCTTTATTCTCCCGCCAAAATAGAAAAATTTACTGCCTATAAAGAGGAAAATAAAGATGCTTTCTCGAAAACTGTGGAAGATGGTTTAATTTTCAAGTCAGTTGGGAAACTTAAAGTGGTGAGCCATAATGCTGCTAACAAGCAATTACATTGTGGTATAAAAGAAGAATGCCACGGGCTGCGCTGTACGCATGCAAGTGTACTACTCCATGAGGGTTTTAACATACACTATGTTTCGGAGCGCCTTGGCCGCGAATCCATCACATGTTTTGTGTGAAGGTGAAAACATCTTACATCTATACAGGCAAAAAGAAGATGATGATGTGGAGTGTCGGTTCATTTTCTATCGTTTTTAACGATTTCCCGAACAAATATCTATAAATAAAAAAATCCTCTAAACATTGATATCTCAACATTTACAGGGGTTTTCAATCAAAATATGTAATTTTTAAAAATAGTATTTGGCGCCCTCGGAGGGAATCGAACCCCCAGCGGAAGAACCGGAATCTTCAGTGTTATCCATTACACCACGAGGACAATTTAATTAACAATACCTAACCTATTATACAGATATCTAGTCCAAATTTCAATACCTAATCAAGCCGGAGTTTATATTTGACCTTTCTTGACTAATACGTGTATGATAATGGTACAGCTGATAGGCACTTCCCTTTCAGCATTTAGTATTCGAATTTACCTTTTTAAAAGGAGGATATTTTTATGAATTTAATTCCTACAGTTATTGAACAGACAAACCGTGGCGAACGTGCATATGACATTTATTCACGTCTCCTGAAAGACCGTATCATTTTATTAGGAAGCGGCATTGATGATAATGTTGCAAACTCTATCGTTGCACAGCTGTTATTCCTGGAAGCAGAAGATCCAGATAAGGATATCTCGCTTTACATCAATTCTCCAGGTGGTTCTATTACTGCTGGTATGGCAATTTATGACACAATGAATTTCATCAAACCAAAAGTACAAACAATCTGTATCGGTATGGCGGCATCAATGGGGGCATTCCTGCTTGCAGCAGGCGAACCTGGCAAACGTTTCGCACTGCCAAACGCAGAAGTTATGATTCACCAGCCACTTGGCGGTGCCCAAGGGCAAGCAACAGAAATCGAAATCGCTGCAAAACGCATCCTGTTCCTACGTGAAAAATTAAACACAATTCTTTCTGAAAGAACAGGCCAGCCGCTTGAAGTGATTGCCCGCGATACGGACCGCGATAACTTCATGACTGCAGAACGCGCGAAAGAATATGGTCTAATCGACCATATTATGGACCGCAAATAAGTAAACCGTATACTATAGAAAAATACATCCGCATACTGCGGGTGTATTTTTTCTTAGTGTTGATGGGAAATAAAGCTTGACCAAAGTGTAGCATTTTATTTTAGCTAATTATGAGAGTTTTATAAAAAAGTTTGATGATCTCGTACGAGTGTTATTCCACAATCGCGCCCGATTGTGGAATAATACAAGTAAGATCTGAGGAATTGGAACTGAGTAGCTCCTATTTACAATAGTTTTTTATAATTGTAAAAAGGTTATTCCGTTTAGGAAACAACCTTTTTAGTATCAACCGTATAATTAGTATGAAATTTGGACCGTTCATTCTCATTACTTTAAAGGACGGATAAACATTAATGCCAATATGCCACCTATAAATGCAACTATACCACCCCAAAAAAATGCTTCTTGATATCCTTGATTTAGGGCTACTACTGTGTTGCCTATTGTAGTAGAGGAAGCTGCCGCTGCAATAGAAACCATGATAGCCAAGCCAACTGCCGACCCCACTTGGTATGTTGTGTTATATAGACCAGATGCAAGGCCTGACTCTTCTGACTTAGCCTCCGATACTGCTGCTGTAGTTGCTGGGAGATAGGCAAGGGCATTACCGAGAGCTGCCAATAGTAGAGCGATGAATACATCACTCCAATAATTTCCCTCAACCGTGTTTCCAGAAAATAACAGACCGGAAATACCGAGCAAAATAAATCCGATAAACATCGTAACCTTCATACCTAACTTCGCCATTACTCTCTCAGCTATAACAACCATAAATATAGCCATCAATATAGGCGCAGGTAACATGCCCATTGCGGCCATAAAAGGTTCATATTCCATTACCTGTTGTAAATATAGAATTAAGAAATAAATAATCGGAAACCATGCTGCTGCTAACAAGATGAGTGAAACGTTTCCCGCTGCCAAATTTGGCGTTTTAAAAATGCTAAAAGGCACTAAAGGTTCTTTTCTAAATACTTGAATAAGGATAAAGATAATAAACAATACTGCCCCCACAGTCAAAGGAAGTACAGTAGAAAGTGCTTGCCAGCCAGTATGTTCTGCAGTTACGATGCCATAAACACTCAACATTAATGCTGCAGTAACGGAAATTGCACCAGCATAATCAATTCTCCCTTTTTTCTTAGTACCCTTTTTTAGGAATTTTGGTGACAAGATCAAAACGATAATACCGACAGGAACGTAGAATAGCAACGTCCAACGCCAGCTAAGCAACTGTGTAAGGACACCTCCTAGTACAATTCCTAGGGAACCTCCAGCTGCTCCCGATAGACCCCAGATTGCAAGCGCCTTTCCCATTTCCTTCTTATTCGAACTAAATAAAATCATAATAATGGAAAGTGCTGCAGGTGCAATCAAGGCAGAACCAGCACCTTGAATGGCTCGTGCTAAGTTTAGTGACATTTCATTCCAAGACAATCCAGCAAATAAGGATGCTATGGTTAGGATGGAAACACCCCACATGAAAATACGTCGGTTACCTAGCAAATCGGCCAACCTTCCCCCTAGTAGCAAAAGTCCACCAAACAAAATAAGAAAGGAATTCATAACCCATTGCAAGTTTGCCTCTGTATAACCTAATGAGTCTTTGATAGACGGCAAAGCAACTTGAATTATAGCGGTATCCATCATTACAAGAAAATTCGCAAACCCCAACAATGCAAGTGCTTTCCAACGTTTGGGATCAGCTTGCGAAATGGTATGTGAATGTGTTGACATAAAACAATCTCCTCCAATTATTTAAGAATATAGAGTATTAAGTCCTTATATACCTATCAGGGGTATATATTTTAGAAAGAATTAGAGTGCCTTTAAAGCACTCTTTAAAGCTTATTATAATTTTAATATACCCCCACACCCTATACAAAAACTGTAACATACCCTACCATTGTATGTAAAGAGTTGAAAATAAACTTCAGAAAAAACAATAAAGATAAAAAGCCAGATTTACATTTAAACATTCGAAAAGATAAAGACACAATTCTACTCAAGAATTGCGCCTGATTGTTGAGTAATGCATATTGAAAAGGTTGTTACTACTCAAATCCAGTAGATTCCGGTCATCGTCCTTCTTCCTGCTAATCAAAGATAGAAAGTAAATCCCTTTCTAATCGTATAGTTTAAACGGCTAAGGCTGCTAACACTTCAACTACATCTTCAATACTAACAGAGATACCTCCAAAAGAGTGTTTTACAGTGTAAGAAACACTATTAGGATCAGGATTCAGTACATCAACTTTACCTTCGACATCGGTCGTCATGCTATAAACAGTTACATCTTTGCCAAGAATTCTTTTTTTCTCCTTATGCAGAATTACCACTTTAAAGTCAATATTTGTGCCATCAATTACAACTCGCTCTGCATTAGCTTGTCCTCTGTTACCCATTGCAGTCCCGTCAAAAAACTGGTCTAATATCAGCCTTACAACTTCTTCAGTTAAATACATTTTCATTCTACTTTACCATAAAATTACACACCAACATTAATATGACCATTTTTTTATTTCTTTAGACTTTGCTTTCTTATTCAATTAAATATCCCGATTGCGGAAAGTGTAGCTTTAGAATAAAGTTTGATCAAAAACAACCCACAGACCCATAATTTAAGTTAAATTAAAAGAGCCCGTTTTGAACAAAATTTGTTCAAAAGGGGCTAATTCTTTGTGAAACAATGTGTAATTTTTATAAAAAAGTTTGATCATTCCCTATTGCTGATGCAACTGAGTTTCACTTCTAAAGAATCTTAATTTTTTATTCAAATAACTCATCCACAACATGTTTTAAAATCTCATAAGAATGAATTTCTTTTTTCGTTTCGTAAATATTAGATATCGCAATGATTTCATCTACTTGATATGTTTGTTGGAATTCAATTATATCCCGACGAATTGTTTCTGCATCACCCATGATTGTATACCCTAGTCGATGATGAAGAATTTCTAGTTCAACTTGTGATAACGATTCAAGGAAGTTTTTAGTTGGTGGGATAAGCTGACTTAAGTTATTTGTATAAATATCGATATACACCTGCAAATGACTTGCAGAAATGAATGTTGCCTCTTCCATCGAATCTGCTGCAATCACATTAATACAAGCGATCACATAAGGCTCTTGTAAATACGCAGACGGTTTAAAATTTTCTCGATAAATAGCGAGTGCTTCTTCCATCGTTTGAGGAGAAAATTGAGCGCCAAATGCATAAGGAAGACCAAGATTTGCAGCGATTTCAGCAGAACCTGCTGAGGAGCCTAATATAAATACTGGTACATTCGTTCCAATGCCCGGATAAGCACGAACCTCTCCTTGTACGCTCTCATCACCTACATAACGCAAAATATCTTGCACTTCTCGTTCAAAGAAAAACACCCCATTATGATTTGAACGGCGAATCACATCCGCAGTTTTTTGATCCGTACCTGGTGCGCGCCCTAATGCTAAATCCACACGAGTTGGATACAGTGTTTCAAGTGTTCCAAATTGCTCCGCTACTACCAATGGGGAATGATTTGGTAGCATAATACCTCCTGAACCAACGCGAATGTCTTCTGTATTTGCTAATATATGTTGTACAATTGAAATGGTAGCTGAACTAGCATAAGCGTCGTGGTTATGGTGCTCTGTAAACCAAATCCGTTTATAGCCCATTTTATCTACAGCTTTGGCTAATGACACTGCAGAATCAATCCCTTGTTTCATTGTTTCACCTTGTCGTAATGGAGCAGCTGATAAAACTGATATATCAAATTTCTTCATAATTTCACCTCTAAATATAGATATTTCCTTTTATATAACGTTATACAAATCAATGAAAATATAACCTCAAATTAAATGGTGTACAATCTCTTTTGACTTATATGCATATAAATATATAGTTTTTCAACTGTTCCATACATAGGGAAAATAAAGTTATTTAGCGATTTCACTTTACTTTTAAAGTTTTTAAGCAAGCATAAAAAAGTATATAGCGAACAGACTATGTAAACATCTTATTTATTTTGAAAGGATCCATAAAATGATTGATGAAATAGATAAAAAAATACTAGAAGAGCTGTCTAAAAATAGTCGCCTGACAATGAAAGAATTAGGAGGAAGAGTACATCTCACAGCACCAGCAACCGCATCAAGAGTAGCAAAGTTATTAGACAATGACATCATAACAGGATGCAGTATTGAAGTGAACCAAGTGAAATTAGGTTTTGCTATACATGCATTTCTAAATATCTATATCAATAATATCCATCATCAACCTTATTTAGATTTTATAGAAACACAAGATAACTATGTAATAAACAATTATAAAATCAGTGGAGACGGTTGCTATTTGCTTGAATGTAGATTCCCCTCAAACGAGGTATTAAATCAAT
>JAPSKP010000135.1 GCA_031181585.1 Lysinibacillus sp. | reverse complement strand
AGGCAAAAGTTCAAAGTATTCTTTCTGAAAGTTTGAATGGTATTGGTGATGTCAAAGTAATGGGCATGGAAAAAAGCGTCTACGAACAGTGGTATAAGGTATTTCAAAAGCAGATAAAGTATGCAGAGCGCCGATCTATTTGGACAACGTTTATTAATACGATAGCTACCGCCTTACAATTTATATTGCCTGTGTTCCTCCTTTGGCTAAGCGGAAATGCATTGATGAATGGCAGTATGTCATTAGGGATGGTCTTAGCGTTTAATGCTTTATCTACAGCGTTTATGGCTCCAATTATTTCTTTAGGAAATAGCTATGGAGAACTTATCTATATAGGATCGTATATTCAAAAGTTATACGATGTGATGAGCGGAACAGAGGAAAAACAAGGTGAGACCCAGGAAAGCCTAGCCCTCAAAGGAGAAATTGAGTTGAAAAATGTTTCCTATAAGCATAATTTCTTCAGTGATTACTCCCTTAAAGATGTTTCTTTTAAAGTTAACTCCGGCGAACGAGTGGCCATAGTAGGAGCATCTGGATCAGGCAAAAGTACATTGGTGAAGATTTTATTGGGGCTTTATAAGCCGACAGAAGGAGACGTTTATGTTGATCGAAAGTCCATAAATGAATATGAATTAGGCCAGCTTAGACAAAGTATGGGCGTAGTTTTTCAAGAAGCACGGCTATTTAACAAAACTATTTACGAAAATATAGCCCTGGCTAAAGAAGATATGCCTTTAGAGGAGGCCGTAGTAGCTGCACATAGAGCGAATATACATGATGAAATTATGAAGCTTCCTTTAAATTATTACACGACAGTATCTGAATTCGGAATAAATTTCTCAGGGGGCCAGCGTCAACGAATGATTTTAGCCCGTGCACTTGCACAAAATTCATCAGTTTTAATTCTAGATGAGGCGACAAGTGCGTTAGATACCGTTTCAGAGAAAAATATTTCTGATTATTTAAAAACCTTGGAATCTACACAAATTTTAATCGCACACCGTTTAAGTACTGTAAAAGATGTAGACCGAATTATCGTTATGGATAAAGGGACGATTGTAGAAGTTGGCAGTCACCAAGAGTTATTAAATAAAAAAGGATATTATCATCGTCTTTATACGACGCAACAATTAGAGGAGGAAAAAAATGAAGAAATGGTCGTTTAAATATTTACTTTTGTCGTTAGGGTTGCTTTTCCTCATATCCCATGAGGAAGCAAAAGCAGCAGGCACAACTTATTTATATGGCTTAAAAGAGAGCGCGCCTGTTGAGGAGATTATTGAAATATTAGAAGAGAAATCTCTGGATTACAACTTTATTGAAGAAATCCGAATGCTTAGTATCGAAGGAGCTTCAAGCAAACAGGCATTAGATAAATATGGCTCATCTATCGAATGGAGCGGGCCAGAGCAAGTAATAGAAGTTAAACCAGAAGCAGCAATGGCACCGGTAGCTTTAGAGGGAAAAACAGGTTCCAGATATGATTCCTGGAGATGGGATATTAACCGGGTCACTAATGATGGCGCGAGTTATGGAATTGAAAAAGGCAATCATACGGTAAAAGTTGCGGTAGTAGACAGTGGGATTGATTTTAATCATCCGGATTTAGCTTCAAATATTGTAGGTGTTGGAAAGAGCTTTGTCCCTGGTATTACAACGAGACAAGATTATCTAGGACATGGAACAATGGTGGCAGGGGTGATTGCAGCCAATGGTAATTTACAAGGTATTGCTCCTAATGTGGGGTTAGTGCCATATAAGGTGTTCCATACAGATGCTGCTGATTCCATGTGGATAATAGAAGCAATTGTAGAAGCAGCCAAAGATGATATGGATGTTATCAACTTAAGTTTAGGAACATACAAGTCATTGAAAAAGAAAGAGGATCAGGCTGTTATCGAAGCATATCGCCGAGCTGTAAAATATGCAACTAAAGAAGGCAGTATTATTATTGCCTCAGCCGGTACAGATGGTTATGACATGAGTAACCCTAAAGATTTAGCCAAACAACTTGGGGCACCGGATGATGTACAGGTACATCTGCCAGGGGGGGGATTGTCTGAGGTTGTGACGGTCTCAGCAACTAATAAGTTAGACCAGTTATCCTTCTATTCAAATTTTGGACCTCAAGTTACTATTGCAGCGCCAGCGGGAGATTATGGCGAAAATTATGAAACATCAGGACAAATGAAATTAGATGCGATGACTATTACAACGTATCCGTTAAACATACCACAATCTGAATTAAGTCAATATGCAGGTTTTGAACATGGATATGAATTCATGATCGGAACAAGTCTAGCTGCCCCTAAAGTAAGTGCAGTAGCAGCATTAATTATTGCAGAATACCAAGAAAAACATAATAAAAAGCCTACTGTTAATCAGGTTAAAAAATATTTATATGAAGGTGCTAGTAAAGTAAGCGCTCCTAAACACGAAGTAGGAGTGGGTATTGTAAATGCTTATGGATCTTTAAAAGCAATTAAGGAGGCAAGATAAAATGAAAAAAGTATTAACGGCTTTAGCTGGAGTAGTTATTGGAATTGCGGTTATTTCTATTATAAAAATGGTCAGCTAGGAGAGGTGCTACATGACATTTCAAATTAAAAATTTAAACAAGAGCTTTGGCAGCAAAAAAGCGGTGAATAATATTTCGATTCAATTGGAAGAAGGGCAAATTCTTGGGATGCTAGGCCGGAATGGTGCCGGAAAAACAACGACTATTCGGATGATGTTAGAGCTTATTCCGAAAGACAGCGGACAGATCTTATGGAAAGGAAAGCCTTTTTCCAAGAAGAACGTAAGGATCGGCTATTTACCGGAAGAACGCGGATTGTACGCCAAAATGAATGTGTTAGATCAGATTATTTACTTTGGCATGTTAGAAGGCATGGACAAAAAAGAAGCGAAAAAAGAGGCACTAAAATGGCTGGAAAAGCTTGAGATTTCTTATGCGGCGAAGAAGCGTACCGAACAATTATCGAAGGGGAATCAGCAAAAAGTACAATTGATTACAGCGATTATCCATGATCCGGAGTTTATCATATTAGATGAACCCTTCAGCGGATTAGACCCCGTAAATGCAGATATGCTGAAAAGCGTTGTGAAAGAATTGATCGCCAAAAAGAAAACGATTATTTTCTGCAGCCATCAAATGGAGCAGGTCGAGTCATTCTGCAGTCAAATCTGCATTTTAAAGGACGGCAATCTGATTGTCTCTGACCAGCTAGCGAATGTAAAGAGCTCATATGACTACCGCTATCTGGAACTGGAGACGGCAGCCACTCACTTGAAGGACTACC
Organism: Lysinibacillus sp.; assembly: GCA_031181585.1. GTDB lineage: Bacteria > Bacillota > Bacilli > Bacillales_A > Planococcaceae > Lysinibacillus_B. Next base: position 2,597 of record JAPSKP010000135.1, on the reverse strand, counting down.
TAACGCATAGACAGTATGATTTCACGCAGGAAAACAACCGTTATAAATTACGCATTCCGCGCAGCGAAAAAATCTACCAGCTTATTCAGGAATTTGGTGAGAAATTCGAGCTGCAGGGGGTTTCACTAAAAGAGCCGAGCCTGCATGAAATCTTCATTGAACGGACAGGAGGGGATGTCATTGCGTAATTTCAGTATTGTATTCAGCACGGTTTTCAAAGAAGCCGTTAAAACAAAGCCCTACTTATATATCACAATCGGCCTGGTGGCATTGAGCGTACTGCTCTTTGCCTCCCCGGCAATCCTGAATATGTTCAATAAGAATGGTTCAGAAGAAACGTATAAAATCGTGAATCATACCTCTTTAGAATTGTCCGAACAAGAGCTGGCTGGCGTGGCCGGAAGCTGGCAGATTGTAAACGATGTGAAGATAGAGAGCCTGAAAGAAGAAATTAAAGAAGAGGAATTGAACGGCTTCTTTATATTAGAAGAGCAAGCGGACATGATGCAGCTGAATATCTATATGCCAAAAGTGAACAATGAACTGCTACTTACATTGGAATCCTATATCGAACAAAAGAAAGTGGAGTCCATTGTCGCCGCTCAATCAATCGATCCGGCTGTCGTGCAGGCACTGAATGCGCCACTGCAAAGCAGCGTTGAATCATTATATGAAACAGAACCAAATGCCCTGCTTATTGTTTACGGACTGATTACCATTATGTTTTTAGCCATTTCAACATATGGCAATAATGTTGCAACAGCTATCGCATCCGAAAAATCTTCCCGGGTAATGGAAGTTATGATTACAAAAGTGGCCCCGGTGCCTATGATGTACGGGAAAATTCTAGGCATCGGTCTGGCAAGTCTGGCACAATTATTTATCTTTATTGGCGCCCTCCTGCTATGGGCCAATCTAGGGATTTTCGATATTCCTGAAGGTTCATTTGTCCAGACTGTCATTGAGACAATTACATGGGGAACAGCCCTCTATATTCTTATTTTCTTCATCATTGGATACTTCATCTATGCCACGTTATTTGCGATCGTCGGATCGATGGTAAGCCGTCCGGATGACCTATCGAGTGCCACGATGCCCATTGTGATTTTACTGATGGCCAGTTTGGCAGTAGAAATCCTGTTTGTAATGGATTATCCAGAAGGAACGATGACGAAAGTAACTTCGTATATTCCATTTACAGCACCCATGAGTGTACTGATCCGTATTGTCTACAATACGATTGCACCAGCCGAAATTATTGTTTCGCTGCTCATCATGATTTTATTTATTGCCCTGTTTGCAGCAGTAGCAGCAAAAATCTATCCAAAAGGTGTTTTAAAATCGGATAGTTTAACGTTTAAACAATTACTTCAATTTAACCGATAGGAGGAATTAGTATGAAATTTAATATTTTTCGAACTAAATCACATAAAACACATGTGAGTAATGAAAATATAAAGAAAATGTCAGTGGAAGAGCTGAAAATGGTACATGGTGCTTCTTCATATGTAACCAATGAGCATTTATATGAGTCCCTGACACCCACTCATCGGCCAAACCCGTATGTTTCATAAATTCAAAAGAGTCTTCCCAAGAGCTTATTAAGCTTTTGGGGAGACTTTTTTAATGGAAATAATTTCTAATGAAAATTGAGATTTTCAAAAGTATGCAATTTTGCGAAGTACAAAGAATTTTCTGAATCATTTAAAGTAAGAGTTGTAAGAAACAGTAAATAGAAGAATAAATAAGGAGGTGTAAATGTGTCAAATACAAACTTAACGAAAGAGGAAATCATTGCAGCTTGGAGGGATCCAAAAGTTCGTGAGAGGTTCAACACCTTACCAGAACATCCATCTGGTAAAAGTTACGGGGAGCTAACAGAGGAGGAATTAGCGCAAGTCCAGGGTGCAGCAGGCGTAAATCCTGTAACAACTCCCCATTGTATTTTCGTTCCCTTAACTGCATCCATCATACTTTGTTGATTTTAAGAAATAAAAATCAACCAAAAATAAGGAGAGATGAATATGTCAAACACACCTTTAACGAAGGAAGAAATTATTGCGGCTTGGAAGGATCCAAAAGTACGTGAAAAGTTCAAGAGTTTACCCGAACATCCATCAGGTAGAACTTACGGAGAATTAACAGAGGAAGAATTGGCGCAAATTCAAGGAGCATCAGATGTCAAACCAGAGACAAGCCCAGTTTGTCTTCCACTAATTACTTTTGCTCCCTCCATTAAAATTTGCTAATGCTCACTCAAAAGGAGATAAGGATATGTCAATATACGCTCTTAATCGAAAAAGAACTCATTAAAGTTTAGAAGGCTTCAAGAGTATGTGAGAAGTTGGAGAACCTGCCGGTCCACCCATCGGGTAAAAGCTTCGGCGACTTAACAGAGGAAGAATTAGCGCAAATTCAAGGCGCAGCTGACGTGAAACCAGAGACAACACCACTTTGTGTAGGGGTAATCATCGGTTTAACGGCATCCATCAAAATTTGTTAATTTCAATCAAAACATAAAAAAAGGAGAAATGACGATGACAAACACAAACTTAACGAAAGAGGAAATCATTGCAGCTTGGAAGGATCCAAAAGTA
>JAPSKP010000041.1:21768-27578 GCA_031181585.1 Lysinibacillus sp. | reverse complement strand
GCGGAAATTATCGATAATATAGAATGGACTCTGCGGGAGATTGAAAAGCTGGATCTTTTAAAGGAAGAGTATGAGAACTTCCAATTGGAGAATCCGAAAGAAGACTCGCTGTATCAATACTATGAAAAAAGCGAATATGCACTGCCTGATCCTTTTCGGTTAATTCTTATTCTTGTTATATTTGGACTTCCGCTCTGGTTTGCCCTGCCAGTTGAAGGGATGCTTGCTAAACTAGTTGTGTTCACTATTTTGACAGTGATTTGCTATATTGTCGCACAGCCAATTAAATACGTGTTAAAGCGAATTGATTTTTTCATTAATCAAGAAGCGATTAGAGAGGACTACGAGGAGGATTGCCGGCTATTTGATGAGGATAGCGAGGAGCTGCTAGTACCGATTCGCGAAGCCACAGATGAACTGCGCCGCTACTCTATCATTCCTTCTGATTATTGGGAACAAGAAGCGGTACAAAAAATGCTTCATTACTTTAGGAGTCTGCGGGTAGACACAGTAAAGGAATGTATTAATTTGTACGAAGTGGAAACAAGAGAGGATACGCATGCTAAAAAGCTGCACGGAGCAATCAAGGACAAGCTCAAAAAAGAGGAGCTGCTGCGACAGCTGGATGAGCAGAGCAGGCTGATAGAAGAACTGACTGAAATGATAAATGATCAAAAGAACGAAATTGAAGAGCTGAAGGAATCGATAGACCCTTCCTAAAGATGTGTTGGCAATTAACAGTACTACCCGCAAAAATCTATCTCGTAATATAATAAAAAATCCGCTGTGTCAAATAGAATCGACGCAGCGGATTTTTGAAGTGGTTGTAGAATTGGCTATTACTATCCGTGCCTTTGTCTTACAACGGGATAAATTTTAACGGATTTAAGTTGCCGGTCTTCTGATTAACCCATGTACCAGCGTGGATTTCAAAATGCAGGTGGGGACCAGTCGAGCGGCCTGTAGTACCAATTTTGGCAATTTGCATGCCTTTACTTACCTTTGTGCCTACACTTACATTGTAGGAGCTTAAGTGTGCATAAAGAGAAGTATAGATTTGTCCGCCAACAGAATGTGTAACGATGACAGCATTTCCGTACGTACTAAGCGGTGCAGCATAGGAAACAATTCCATCCGCAGCAGCTACTACAGGTGTACCAGATGCGTTGGCGATATCGATTCCGTAATGGTATTCAGACCCGCCAAAGTCCCGCCAGCCGTAGCCGGAAGTAAGACGTCCTGTTGTTGGCTTCGTCCAGCTCCCGCCGGATACCTGTGGAAGGGCACCACCACCGCCGCTTGAAGCTGAGGAAGAACCAGACCCGGAAGCAGCCGAGCTAGCCGCTTGTTTTTTTACAAGCTCCGCAATACGATTTTGCTCCGCCTGGATAGATTGCTGTAATTCCTTGGATAGTTGCAGCGCTTCTGAATATTCTTCTTCCAGTTTTACTTTTTCAGAACGTAACTGCTCTTGTTTTGCTTCCAGTTCATCTAGCAACGTATTTTTTTGCGTTTTTTGTGAAGCAAGGGAAGCCTTTAATTTTTCTAGAGATGCTTTATCATCTTCTAACTCTTTCCGCTTTGATTCTAACGACTTTTTATCTTCTTCTAAAGCTTTTTGGTCTTCTTGCTGCTCGTGCATGATTTCTTTATCTGCATCGATGAGTGTGTTAACCGCAGAGAAGCGGTCGATGAAATCGACAAAACTGTTTGCACCTAGTAAAACATCCAAGTAGCTGACAGAGCCTGAGGATTGAATGGCACGTGCACGCTCTCGTAACAACTCGTCCCGCTCGGCAATTTTTTCACTCAATACTTGAATTGAATTTGTCAAAGAAGTAATTTCTTTATTTGTCTCATTGATATTGGCGACGACAGTCTCCACTTTTTTGTTCGTGCTGAGAATTTCATCGTCTAATTTTTTGATTTGGTCATATACCTTTGTTTGCGCCGCTTCAATATCGTTTACCTTTGTTTCTTTATCCTTGATCTCGGTATGTAGGCGACCTTTCTGTGATTCATTTTGCTGCTGCTCTTGTTTTAATTCATCTAGTGTTGCAGCTGTTCCAGTAGATTCAATCAATAGGGAGGATGCCAAAAATAATGCAGTGTACTGCAAGGGCCTCATAATTTTTTTCTTCACTTCTGCAAACCTTCTTTTCTGTAAAAATCGTAAACTGTCTATAGTTGTCCATGTCCTCATTTAGAGAAATCAGTTTGGAGAAAGGCAGTTCCGTCGAATAGAAATCGACCCAACATATGCTACCACTTTTAGGGAAGCCTGTCTAATGAGGGCGACCATTGACATCTTATACGATAAATATGAAAAAACTGTGCAGAAGTACCGTATTTATTGAAAAGAGCGTATTCTGAGCGAAAAATTTAATTCGCCGGTAAATGAGCGAAAATCGCCGGTATTCGCTCAAGGACTGGGGTTTATGTTTAAAATTGCACACTAAAACCGCTGAATCGATGTATACCTGTACCGAATTTCGCTAAATCATTTTCTCGCAAGTAGCGAACTGCAATTTTTACTTCATTTAATAGGCTAGGTTCAAGACCGAGTGTATTGTGCGAACCGTAAATTTTATAAATCCCTTTCAGGCTTGAAATCCGCTCCCATGACGCCACCAGATCAGCAGGGTTAGTTGTAGGGTAAAAGGCGTAGACAGGTGTTTCGTCATACAGCAGGTCGCCTGTAAATAGATAGCCTGTTGATTTATCAAATAGACAAATATGTCCTGGTGAATGGCCTGGGGTGTGAATGATTGTCAGCGTTCTTTCGCCTAATTCGATTTCACCTCCGTCTTTTAGCAGTCCAGTCGGCTTTCCTTGAAATGGTGTAAAGGTTTCCGGATTGAACGAAGCGGGGGTAGGGAGAGTGATGTCTCTACCGATATTTTTGCGAATGATATCAATCGACAGTCCTTTGATGCCGCTGATAAGCCAGTCTTCCTCCGCTTCGTGGACGCATAGGGAGTCGAACTCCCCGTGACTGCCGATATGATCTGAATGGACATGAGTTGTGAGAACTGTAATTGGTAAATCCGTCAGTTGATTTGTTATCCGCTTAATGCTATCAATACCAAGCCCCGTATCAATCAAAGCGGCCTTTTTTGTACCAAGCAGCAGAAAGGAATGTACCTTCTCCCAATGCCCGTATTCACTGATGGCATATGTCGCCTCGTCAATTTGTTGGACTGTAAACCATGCATCTACTATCATACTGGACCTCCCCTTATCTATGAAATTATTTCATTTTCATTAAGACTCTTAAATAAGCGTTTTTGAAAAGCCTGTACTTTTCGCCATGTAGCCGTTTGCCTTGTAAAACACATGCGCCGCCTGTCTTTCAGGACGATTGCCGCTATTTAGAGTGACCCCTGTACAGTTATTAGCTAACGCCCATTGTTCAGAGGCCCTCAAAAGGGTACTGCCTACTCCTTGTTTTCGAACAGTAGAGCTTACGACAAAAGCAAGGATTCGTGCATATGTACCATTCGTTTCAAAATAATGCATTCTGCAAATACCTGAAAAACCTACTACTGTTCCATTTATCACGGCTACGAGAGAGGCGTAGTCTGGATGACAGTTCAATTGGCTGTACCGCTCCTCAATTTCCTCAACTGTAGAGGGATAGCCTAACTCCTCCATTAGGTTAGACAAATCCTCGTAGTCCTTCTTTTCTAATGCACGGACTGTTATTTCCAATGTCAAAACTCCTTTCTTAAAAAGTCCATATATATTTTACTCACATGCTACCCTTTACTAGATTCTTGAAGTCCAACGATTTTCCTTCATCTGAGTAAGGTAAAATGAAACTATTTCAGCTAGCGCGCGTCTTTTTGTGAATAACTGGTTAGTACAGCTCGCTGTGTAGAGATAAAGATATGCGATAGCTTTGAAAGATAAGCTCAATAGAAAGGAAGAACATGATTGGAAATTATAACGGGGAAACTTATCATTATTGCATTTTTTATTCTCATTATTCATTCTATTGAAACGCTTGCCTATGCAGTGAGGCTGGCAGGAGCACGCGTAAGGCTGCTTGCTTCCGCTCTGGCGCTTTTTAACGTGATGGTGATGGTATCCCGGCTTGCAAATATGATGCAGCAGCCCTTTACCGGTAGTCTTGCAGACACTGCTCCAAAAGAAACAGCGTTAGCTTTTGTAGAAGGACAATTCCGCATTATTATTGGAGCCGCGTCCATTGGAACGATACTCGGTATGCTGCTGTTACCTACTTTTATGGCGATATTTTCGAGGGCTATTCTTCATTTAGTAGAAGAAAGAGGTTCCGTTCCGGCATTGCTGCGCAAGGGGTTCACACTCCCGTACATAAGAAGAGCAATCAAGCATATCCGCAGGCCAAGCCTTTCGTATATAAAAGGAATTGGACTGCGGGACATCCCAGTAAAGCTATTTATTACGAATGTAGTCATTACAGCTGTTTACACGATCGGCGTCCTATCAGCAATTTATGCCTCACTTCTCGTACCTGAACATAAGACGACGGCTATCATGGCATCGGGTCTGATTAATGGTGTAGCGACCATACTCCTAATTGTTTTTATTGACCCGAAAATTTCAATTCTCGCTGATGATGTAGTAAACAATAGGGGAAGCTATACCGCCTTAAAAAAGGCATCTATCATTATGATGATGTCAAGACTGCTAGGTACGTTACTAGCTCAGGTACTTTTTGTCCCGGGGGCATACTATGTATCGTGGTTCTCTGGAATCATCTCATAACACCTTGATATCTTTCTGATTTCCTAAACAGATGGTATATGTGTAATAAATTAAAAAATTGTTAAAATTAAGTAATATTTCTCCGAATTTATAAATATATAAGTATGTAGAGACAGAGAGAAATAGAATAGGAAAATTTGTTCCAAGCTAGAAGCTATAAATGCCCTTTATTTTTGTGTTGCGATTTATGACCTCACAAGCTAGAGGAAATAGTAGCTATATGTTCTCTCAAACGTTGTAATTGTTGCCGTTTTCTAGTGCTTTTTAAATCAACACGGGGGGAATAGTAGTATGTTTACAATTGTTAAACCAAGGGCGAAAATGCAGGAGACTCTTTCACTGAATCAGGAAGCGACGGTATCTAACCACTTCCAGGAGGTATTATTGTCTTATGGATTTACTTCTTCAGATGAAAGAAAGCTTCAATCCTTGTATGAAAAATGCCAGCAGAATAAACTGGCGTTGGGTAAGATTTTTATGAGCTATTTAGAAGAAATAGCGCCGGAAGGAAAAAATCCATATACAGCCCGTCAGGTTGAACAATATTTTCACTTCTTTTTTGTCAGTAAGAAAGATGAGCATTTCATAAAGGAAAATCGCAGAGTATTCATGGGCTTTTGGGAAAATCGTTTTGAAGCCGAAAAGGTAATCATCATTATCGAGCAATTTGCCAACTGGCTTATGAAAAAAATTATGGAAGAATTTGATCTTACTCCAATTGAGGCCTTTGAATATATGAAATCCGTTTCCACTTCAAAATGTATCGTAAAGCAATTGCTGATTGAAGTCATGACCGAACAAATGCTTGAAGAGGTCGTTCAGGAAATGTCATCTATGATTAATCAAAAAGGCAGCATGTGGCATCCAGAGGAAATGACGGAAGGGGCACATAATAGTCTCCAGTCAACCATTGTGTAGCTTTCATGAGACATAAAATATGCGACTAAAAGCAGCCATCTATTTTGATGGCTGCTCAGCCTGTTGACAAACGCTTTCATACATCGTTGCTTGCCTCGCTCGTCCACTCATGAACTTAGGTTCTATTCGTGTCTTCACTC
>JAPSKP010000041.1:15289-21668 GCA_031181585.1 Lysinibacillus sp. | reverse complement strand
TGTCTTCACTCTGAGCAGCCATCTATTTTGAGGGCTGCTTTTTATATGAGGGGGAATTTACTTTTCTAATTCAATGTATTCCCGCAATAGCTTCCAGCCGGTTTCTTCCTTCCGCCAAATGAATAGACATTGAGCAGGGAAGGCCTGTCCGTTGATCGTATTTGTCTCTCTACCCAGTACAATCAATTCCTCACCATTCCTTCGCTCTGTTACCGATAAAATGCTGAAGCTCTTATGTGCATTTCCTTCGTTCATAAGCACAGCATCCAAATCATAATCATATCCATATTCCTGTGGCTTTTCCAAACCTGAATGACCCCAATAGCCTGTGAACTCTTTAGACATGAACCATCGAATGCCATCCCCGTTTTTACGAATAAATCCCTCATTCCAGCTGTTGAAATAATCTTCTAGTACTTTTTCAATTGTCAGCTCCATATGAATTGCCCCCTATTATTTAGACCTTATTTATTATTCAACAAGGTGATTCGAAATCCTTTTCTCTTAGAAAAGGTAAGAGGATTTACCAGCTAAAGGTTGTATTGCCAATTTCCTTCAAGTTAGAATAGGAGTAAGAATATTCTTTCTATGAGAAAGAGTAGAGGAAGCGTAAGCGAAGGAGAATGTTTACGCATGAAAAAGGAGAGTGGGGAACATGTCGGTGGGAGAGAATTTAGAGAAATATAACGACCCAGCAGGCTATGATACGTTAGATAACGAGTATGTAAAAGACTTGGCGTATATTGAAGAGGTCGCTGCTGCAACGAATGGCTTAATTCTTGAATTAGCCTGCGGGACTGGCAGACTAACGCTTCCATTGGCGAAAAAGGGCTATGACATAGCAGGTGTAGACACACATCCAGATATGCTGGACCGTGCAAGACAAAAAGCGCAAGAGGCGGGACTAGATATTCCTTTCTACAAACAAGACTGTACCGCGCTGAACCTCAATGTGAAGTCACCACTAATCTACATGACAGGCAACTCCTTTCAGCATTTCCTAACAAATGAAGCCCAGCATGCGCTGTTTGAATCGGTAACATGTCATCTCCAGCCGCAAGGGCATTTTATCTTTAATACGAGAAACCCAATCCTCGGTGAGCTTGCGGAAGTATATGAGTATACTACGCAAAAGACAGATCATTCAGGAATAGTACAAATGGAAATGGAGATAGAAAGATACGATCCGATTACGCAAATCCTATATTGCACAACAGTGGTTGAAACTGTAGAGGAAGGTGAAGTCGCACATGTAGAAAAAAGCACCATCTCCCTTCGTTACACATATCCGCAGGAGCTTTTTCGTCTGCTAGAGACACATGGATTTGAGCTCATTGCCCTGTATGGTGACTGGAGCAAGTCAGAGTTCACAAAAGATAGCCCCTCAATGGTCGTCCATTGCAGGTTGAAAAAGCAATGAGGAAAAGGGACATTCCGTACATCCTTTCATCAAGGAATAAACTCTAGCTTTCATTGTTATGTCTATATAGAAATTTGTGTGAGTAGTAAAAGGCGGTTTTTTATATTAAGAAACTTTTGGAAAAAGGATGGTTCTTTTTTTGTCCTCCCTGCAACCCCTACTCGGGCATAGAGGTTGAGAGTCGGTGAAACAAATTGAAAACCACGAAATAGTCACTATTTATATTTTTAGCTATCTAGCAAAATATTGAAGTATCCAAAACTATTTCCCGAGAAATAATCATTTTAAACATCAAAAAAATACATACAGCGAGGTAAAGATAAATGAACCTTTTAGCATACAAAGAATCCTTTCAACCATTAATCGAGCAGTATCAGCTGTCAGAAGACCAGCTCGAATTTACGGGAACTCCGCTCGAGTGTATCAAGCTGGCAAAAGAGGAACGAGATCGCCACTGTATTCTTGCTATAGAAGAGGAAGAGCTCGTTACCTTCTTCGTATTACATGAGAATGAAGGGCCGAAGAGCTATTCAGATAACCCGACCGCTATTCTGCTTCGGGCCTTTTCTACAGATTTCAAATATCAAGGAAAAGGATACGCAAAACAGTCACTTATTTTATTGCCGGACTTTGTCAGAGCTCATTTCCCACATATCACGGATATTGTCCTGGGGGTGAACCTGCGTAATACAGCAGCGCAGGCACTGTATAAGAAATGTGGTTTTATCGATGAAGGAAGACGCATGATGGGCAAAAGAGGCGAGCAGATCATCATGAGCTACTATTTATAACAGGAGGTATCAGTATGAAACAAGTAATAGAAAGAGCAGCATCATTTCAGGAGCTGGCGCATTTTCTTTCGGAAATGAATCAGCAAAAGCACACTCATATCGGCTTCTGTGGAGATAATCCACTAGAGATCGAGCAGACATTGACTGAAGACTTTGTAGATGAAAATGGGAATGCAGCTTTCTTTGTTATAAGAGAAGATGAAGGCAGAATAGCAGCTGCCATCGGACTGGATATAGATGAAGAAAGTGCAGAAGTGTGGGGGCCGTTTAATCAATCGGCGGCAAAAGAAGAACAGAAACAGCTATGGGATGCTTGCCTTCAATCCTATCCGGAAGTAAAGGAATTTTCCTTCTTTATAAATGAAGAAAATAAAGAACAGCAGCACTTTGTAGAACAGCTTGGCGCCCGGAAAACCGGAGAGCATTTAATACTTTTGATGTCAAAGGACCGTTTGCAGCAGGTAGAAGAACGGGTAAGTAAACGCTTTGCACCAGAAGATGAAAGTGCCTTTCGGGAAATCCATGATACAGTATTTCCTAAGACATACTACGATGCAGCGAAAATTATTAGCCGATTAAATAATGAGCGTATATTACGTGTTGTGAAGACAGATGATGATGGGCTTCTTGGTTATGCATATTTTGAAATTGACCAGGAAATGAAAGAAGCGTCGCTTGAGTATATTGCCATTTCCCCTGCTGCAAGAAACCGGGGACTAGGGACCATATTACTTAAGGAAATACTGGAGGAAATGTTCGCATTCCAAGGAATCGAGAGCATCCAGCTGTGCGTGGATACTCAAAATGACCAGGCAAATCGTGTGTATGAGAAAGCTGGGTTTGAACAAAAAAATTTTCTATACAGCTACGATTTAAAAAGGTAGATAATATATCGCTATAAAAACAAAAGGAGGACACGCAGAATGGACAGGACGATTATTGCTATAGCAGGCGGTGGGTTTTCCAAGCATATCCCTCCTGCTTATATTGACGAATATATTCTCAGCCAAGTTAAAAGCGGCGGACCAATAAAAATCTGTTTCATCCCGACAGCGAGCAATGATGCGCAAGGATATATCGACCGCTTCTATGAGGCCTTTTCTCCTTATGAGACGACCCATATCACACAAGATATGTTAGCCAGCCCTTCGATTGCAGCCGTCCTGAATGAACAGGATGTACTTTATGTCGGTGGCGGAAATACACAGTTCATGCTGAAAGAATGGCGGGATGCAGGCTTTGATCGTTTACTGCAAGATGCTTACCAACGTGGAGCGGTTCTAGCTGGAATCAGTGCAGGGGCTATGTGCTGGTTTGATGGTTGCCTTTGTGAAAAGGAAGATGGAAACTATGAGGAGGTACAGGGGCTTGGTCTGCTCGCAGGTACCTTCTGCCCGCACTATCAAGACCGTACACGTAAGGAATTCTTTGATAAATGGCAGGCAAGATGCGGGATTTCACCAAGCTATACCTTAACGGACGATGAAGCTTTGCATTTTCGAAATGAAGAGCTGCTCGTCAAGCTGACGACGTAATCGACGCAAGAGAAACAAATGAAGGAGATATGAAATGACACAGTTGAAGTCAATTTACGCCAAGTGGGGCAGCGGAGATGTACGGCTGACATGGATACCAAATATGGATTTTTCAGAAGCTGCTACATTTACAAGTGTTCATGCAATATGCGTAAAGGACGAACACATTTTACTGACTCATATCCCGAACAGGGGCTTTAACTTTCCTGGCGGGCATATTGAACACGGAGAACAGCCCGAGCAGACAATTCACCGGGAGGTATATGAGGAAGGCTATGTAAAAGGGACACTTCATTATCTAGGTGCAATTGAGGTGAACCACGAGGAAAATCCATTATTCAACCCGAACGGCAAGTATCCCCTCGTTGGTTATCAGGCCTTCTACCGCCTCGATGTAACGGAATGCCTACCTTTTCTTCGTGAGTATGAAGCAACTGCCCGCATTTGGGTTGAGCCGAGTGAAGTGCCATTTGTAATGAATGACCATGAATTGGCAGTGGACATTGTAAGAGAGGCGCTTTCGACAGAGACAGCTGGTAAAAATAAGAGGGCTTCATTGTAGGATTTTTCTAAAGAAAAATAACGGTGAATAGAAGTCTACCTGCAAAGGACTTTATTACCTATTAATATAGAAGGTGGATAATAAGTGAAACCCCATTAGAGCATAATCGTAAATAATGTGAGGTGACTTATATGATTCAACTAAACTTGATTTTTATTTTATTGTTATTCGCAACGCTTGCTCGTTATCTTGTATTTGATGCCTTTGACCCGGTCATGTTTGCACTGATTTTTTCCTTTCCCATTGCATCTATTGGTATTTATATTATGAGCAAAAAGTTCGCCGAAAAAGAACGTTCTTATCAACCGAAGGATATTCCAGAATGGTCTTTTTCCAATAAGCAGACAAGCTTATTGAATGAAAAGCCGCTCTTTAGAGGAGAGGAACGGAGAGGGTATGTAAAACGCTACTTTACCAAAAGGGGGCGGTATGTTTTTGCAGATATTTTTGGTTCCAGCTGGTACCTGTCGCTTGAGATTCAAATAGACCAAGATGTTTATGATGTGCGTTGTGATAGAGAAAAGTGGCTGACTCAGCAGGATCGTTGGATAATTACCAAAAATGGAGAACAAATTGGCGAAGCCCATACACGCATTAATCTAAAGAACATGACGAAATTGAAGGAAGCGATTGAGTTTACATTTCAGGATACATCCTATCTGTCTTCAGCGTCTACGATTACTTCAACGATATCTCTGACACAAGACGAAGAGCTGCTTGGTACCATGAAGCGTAACCATATTATCAGCACTGTACAAGTAATCGACGTAAAAGAGGATCAACCTGAATACATCATTGCATTAATTGTTCACTCTTTTTATTTCAAGAATAAATAATGGAGTACTGGCAGAAAAAGCTGCGTACTTGAAGAGAAGCCTGTTTTTAACCAGCGTACTGAATGCTTTACATAAAGTTATTCTCCAGCCGCATGGTAGGTCTTCTGGTGGCAAAATAATGGAGTACCTGTTTTTTTATTAGTATGAAATAACAAGCAGCATTCAAGAGAAACCAATTGAAGTATCGGTTGTGATGAAAAATCATGTACTAGTATTGCGTAGGGAAATGGTAGCAGGAGATTTGTAGCGCTGTATAAAACAACCTAACTTGATAAAATAGGAAAGTGGCTATCCTAACGCCTGCTTAAAACAAGCAGCTCTAAACAGACAGGAGGAGTTTGATGAAGTGGCTGACAATACCTATTTCCTATGGATTGATTATAGCCAGTGGGGTGCTCGGAATAACAGCAGTTGCCGTCTCTGAATGGAAGGACGACTTTGTGCTGAGTGTCCTCCTTTATATCCTGCTTGCTGTGCTGCCATATTTTCTTGGCTGGTACATATTAGATCGTCGATTTTTTAAAAAAGAGTTTTGGCCCCGCTTCCGTATACTTACAGGAGTGACGGTTTTCGCACCGGTTATTTTTATGTTGTATGACCGTTTCTTTGATCTAAAACATGAAATGGTTTCTCATCCGGCAGATATTTATTTGGATTCCCGCGCGATACCGGAGTTAATGGCCGGCCTCGTGACATTTGCTTTTACCATTTTTCTAATCTCCTTCCTCAGTATTTATATTTTATGGTTTGATATCCGTAAATCTGTCTACTTGATTCCTATCATTTCCCTATTGTGTATCGCCGGGGTCTGGCATATGTCAGAAGGAGACTTTAAGGCGATTCGGGAGGACGGAATCGTTATTTCACTACAGGATACATATGAGGAAATTCCATGGTCAGAAGTGGAACAAGCCTATTTAAACAGTTCTGTTAAATATAGTAGCGGAAGCGGTGGTACAAGTGATTATGTTTGGACATTCATCTTCCAATTGAAGAATGGCGAGGACATTCCATTTGGCCCGTTCGTCTACCATAAAAAGACGCTTAAGCACTCACTCGCCATTAAGAAAAAGATTATGGATGAAAAAATACCCATTTCGCTTGAGGCGCTGACCGAGGACGATTGGTATTTCGTCAAGCTCGATATTGAATCAGAGAAAGATGCCAATGTGGAAGACTTCTATTCATTAATACAATACAACCCGGAAACAGGGGAGTATTACTCGGTTCCATAT
>JAPSKP010000041.1:4660-15189 GCA_031181585.1 Lysinibacillus sp. | reverse complement strand
CGGTTCCATATACTAATGGTACCGGCAGTTTACTTGAAGTAGTAAAAATCGTTTGTTCATTAACGGACAAAGATGTAATCAAAATGTATACTCCCCTGGAATTTAATTGCACCCACCTTAATTCCTCCTAATTTTTACTGTGATGTTTCCTTCTTCTTTATACCAAGCGTATCAATTAATTTAGCAGCCTAAAAAATCAATAATGCAACACCCCTCCTATGAGCAACAGAGTAGAAAGAAATGGACGGTTGGTAATCAAATTAATTTTTCTAGCTTCATAAAATAACTTCCAGTAGAATGGAATTACTAACATCAAGGAGTGATTGCATGCCTACATATAACAAACTAATCCGTGACCGTATTCTCGAAATTATCGAGGCAGGAGGTTCAAGCTACAATGCTCGGACATTGGCACCGGAGGAACACCTAACGGAAATCAAGAAAAAGCTATACGAGGAAGTAAAGGAATTTGATGAGACAACAGATGAAACTGACGCACTAGAGGAAATGGCTGATGTGCTGGAGCTGCTGCACGCTGCCTTGAAGGTATACGGTAAGTCTTTCGATGAGTTGGAGGCAGTACGCGTAAAGAAGAAGGAAAAACGCGGCGGCTTTGATCAGGGACTTTATTTGATTGATGTTGAGGATAAATAAATGAAGCTCATTACAGCAAATTTAGTCACAGAACTTCAGGAGCTTTCACAGGATGCTGTACATATTTGCTGGATAACCGCCTTTGTGATGAAGTCGGGTGTCAAGCTGATGTTGGAGGATTTGAAAAAGTGCGAGGAGCGCGGCGGGGAAATCCAGCTTCTCGTCGGTGATTATTTAAGCATTACACAGCCGGAAGCACTTCGAATGCTTGTAGAAAACCTCCCGACTGCCCAAATCAGAATGTTTCAATCCTACGGACGTTCTTTTCATCCAAAAGCCTATTTATTCAAAGGAAAAGATAGCCAGCATGTTATTGTCGGCTCGTCCAATCTTTCGAATTCTGCGTTGACATCAGGGGTGGAGTGGAGCCTAGAAACGGTTGATATGCAGACATTCGAGCAGGCAATGGATGAATTTCATGATCTATTCCATGGGAAAAATACGATTCCTATTAATACAGAGACGATTGCGATGTATGAAACACGTTATATAGAGGCAAACAAGGCAGTTCCAATGGCCAAGAAGTGGAGCGATTCCGAAGAACAGGGCTTGATGTACGGGCAGGAGAGTGAGCCGGCAATTGTGGCAGAAGCAGAGGAAGCAAAAATGGTTCTTGAACCCCGTCCGGCACAGAAGCTTGCATTAGCTGCATTAAAGAAAACTCTAGAGCAGGGCTATGATAAGGCGATGGCGGTGCTTGCGACTGGCCTTGGAAAAACCTATTTAGCAGCCTTCTTCGCTGAGCGCTTTAAACGTGTACTGTTCGTGGTGCACCGGGATGAAATCCTGCAGCAGGCAAAGGAGACGTTTGTGACTGTCTACCCGCATAAAACAGCAGGCTTCTTCAACCGTTTCGAGAAGGATACGGACAGTGATTTTATTTTTGCCTCCATCAGTACGATTTCACGGAAGTATCATCTGGAGAAGTTCAATCCGGCAGATTTTGATTTGATCGTCGTGGATGAGTTTCACCACGCTGTGGCGAACAGCTATCAGAAGGTGCTGGATTACTTCAAGCCGCAGTTCCTGCTCGGCATTACGGCAACACCTGACCGGCTGGACAATAAAGATGTTTTCAGTATCTGCGACGGCAACGTGGCGATTGAAATCCATTTCATTGATGCCATCAAACGGAACTGGCTGAGTCCGTTCCATTACTATGGGGTTAAAGATGAAACAGACTATTCAAGCATCCGCTGGCTAGGCTCGCATTATGATGAGGAGCAGCTGACGGTTGCCCAGACACGTCAGTCGTTCATGCAAAAAGTCTATGAAGAATGGCACCGGTTGAAGCAGACGAGAACAATCGGTTTCTGCTCGACCATCCGTCAGGCGGAGCAGCTATGCGCCTTCTTTATTTCAAAAGATGTAAAGGCATTCGTACTATCAGGCAGAAGTACACCGACTGAGCGTAAAACGATCCGCCAGCAATTAATTGATGGGGAAATTGATATTATCTTTACCGTTGATCTATTCAACGAAGGAGTCGATATCCCAACAGTTGATACACTGCTGTTTGTCCGACCAACTGAATCGATTGCCGTCTTCACACAGCAAATTGGACGTGGTCTGCGCGTTGCTGACGGAAAAAGCCACTGCGTCATCATCGACTTTATTGGAAATTACCGTAACGCCGATCGGAAGCTGCTTGTCTTCAAGCCTGAACTGCTTGAAAAGGGTGGAAAGAAACTAACACCTTCTGAGCAGATTGCTGAAACAGCGTGCCAATTACATTTCGATATCAGCGTTATTGACCTGCTCGCTGAAATGGCAAAGAAAAACCGCAATTATAAGCAGCAGATTATCGATGTGTATGTTGATTTGAAAATGGAACTCGGCAGACGACCAAGCTATCTGGAAATGTATCTACAGAGTGGTTTCCAGGACATCAACATCGCCCGTGAATTCGGCTCGTATATTGGCATGCTAAAAGAAGCAGGGGAACTGCCGGAGAGGGAACTGGCTATCTTTGAAGTTTACGAACCGCTACTACAAGAAATCGAGAAAACATCGATGACGAGAAGCTACAAAATGGTCGTGCTGTACGCTATGTTGGGGCGTGGGGCAGCTAAGTGGTACAAGCCTATCACAGCCGAAAAAGTCGCGCCGATTTTCGCTGACTATCTATCCAAGCCTTCAAGACAGGCCATCGACAAGATTCATCCTGATCATAAAAAGGTAATGCAGCTTATCCAGACGATGCCCATGACGAAATGGAGCGGAAGCAGTAAAGGTCTTGTGATATTTGAGGATGGAGAGTTTGGCTTTGCGGTTGATATCGAGAATGATATGCAGCTGGTCGTGTTTAATTGGGTGAAGGAGATTTGTGAGTATAGACTACATCGTTATTTTGCGCGGAAGAGTGAGCAGGTTTAGAATAGGGTTAGACGAAATGTATCATAAATAAATGCGATTTCTAAAAAGAAAGATACCCATACCTTATATAAAATATTGGTTATACGATTGTATTTGATTAATTTATATGGGACTTACTTTATAATGAAAAACAAAGGCAGAAATCGAGTGTGATTTCTGCCTTTTAATATATGGTTTTCATGAAATTTTGTAAAGAAGACATGCCTCTATCTACATCCTAACAAAAACTGAATTATAAGTCTATTATTAACTTTGTATTGATGTGATAATTAATCTGCGCAAATAACTTCATAACGTTATGGTGAAACGAAGGGAAAAATGAAACAGAATATATATGATAACAATACATTTTTTGAAAAATATCAGGAAATAAGAGCCCGAGAAAATAATTATAATAATTTACTTGAGCAGCCAAACTTTTTCACCCTTATTCCAACTCTTGAAAATAAAGTAGTTTTGGATATTGGCTGTGGAATGGGAGATTTTGCAGCATATTGTATTGACCAAGGTGCAAAACATGTAACCGGAATTGATATTTCTTCAAACATGATTGCTAATGCAAAGAAGCGCCATATTCATGAAGGTCTAACTTTTAGGCAGGTTGCATTTGAGGATGTGGCAGTGCCGAATGGTTCAATTGATTTTGTTAGTAGTTCACTAGTTTTTCACTATATTGCAGATTTTCAATTACTTATAAAGAAGATAAGTGAGGCATTATGCGAAGGAGGAATTTTACTATTTTCTCTAGAGCACCCGATTGTAACAGCCAATAAGGGAAAGGAAGATTGGGTCACCGATCATGAAGGTAATTTGCTTCATTTCGCAGTAGATAATTATCAAGATGAGGGCTTACGTACTCAAAACTGGTTGGTTGAAAATGTCATGATGTATCACCGCACGATGTCTACTATCCTAAATACGCTTATTGAAAGTGGTTTACAAATCGAAAAAATTATTGAGCCAATACCGACGAAAGAGGCAGTGTGTAATTTACCGAGCCTCCATAAAGAATTTCGTAGACCTTCTTTTTTAATTATAAGAGCAAAAAAGCACCACATTAAGTTAGCACAGGAATAAAGATTAACACCGCATGTAAACATATCACCCTGAACCATACTACAAGTAAATAAAATAGCCCTGTAATTATTGAAGTAGATACTGCAAAAAGTCCGGAAGTCTATTATATGAAAGCTGGTCAACTCGAAACATTTCTTTATTAAAGTATTTAATTTCACAAAATAATGATTCATACATTATTATAATAAATACTGATGAAGAAATTTCCTCAGTTGCTTCAAAATAATTGGCTGAGGATACAGCAAGAATACAGGGCATGTATCTTCCTTTAGTGAACGTGGCCGGTTATTAAAAAAGTAGTAAAAAAGTTAAATCAAAAAGATTAAGCAGAAGGGTGTTTAGCATGACAAAGAAAATTTATGTTATCCATGAAAATGATGATTGGACAAGCCATTTAATCAAAAGATTAGAAGAATTAAACTTACCCTTTGAAACTTGGCATCTAGACGAGGGGATTGTAAATTTAAATGAGGCACCGCCAGAAGGTGTATTCTACAATCGTATGAGTGCATCATCCCATACACGTAATCACCGTTTTGCACCAGAGCTGACAGGTGCAGTGATAGATTGGCTGGAGTTCCACGGTAAAAGGGTATTGAACGGCTCAAATGCACTTCGTCTTGAACTGAGCAAAGTAAAACAATATACACAGTTAGAAAAGTTCGGCATTCGTGTGCCAAAAACAGTGGCGGCTGTTGGAAAAGAACAAATCATGGAAGCGGCGAAAGCTTTAAATACTGTACCGTTCATCACTAAACATAACCGTGCTGGTAAAGGGCTGGGCGTTCAATTATTCTATTCTTTAGAAGCGCTGCAAGAACATTTAGATAAACCGACATTCGAGGATTCAGTGGATGGTATTACACTCGTACAAGAATATGTAACTTCCCCAGACCAATCGATCACGCGTGTAGAATTCGTTGGTGGGGAATATGTCTACTCCGTAAGAGTCGATACGTCTGAAGGCTTTGAATTATGCCCGGCAGACGCATGTCAAATTGGGGACCTGTTCTGCCCGGTTGGAGAAGAACCAAAGGATCAAATGAAATTTAGAATTGTGAAAAATCCTCATACAGAACTGATTGAAAAATACCAAACGTTCTTAAAAGAGAATGGCATTGATGTTGCAGGTATAGAGTTTATCGTCGATAGTGAAGGCGCTGTCTACACATATGATGTAAACACAAATACAAATTACAACTCTGACGCTGAAGAAGAAGCTCAAAAATTCGGTATGTTAGAACTTGCAAAGTTATTAGGCAGAGAGTTAGAAAACTTGAACTAGTTTAAAATAGGGGCAAGTTACTTGTCGAATGATCTTTCGCCAAGCGGCTAAGGTGTTCAACCAGTGCAAGGCTGAACACTGAAATGGGGAAAATAAACCGTTGTAGACAACCATGGAGGGTTTTGCCCGACTGATCTAAATATAGAAAATCCTCATTTAGATGGATTACGTTGTACCAAAAGTAAATAAAGTTTATGAAAAAACCACTAAAGAACGTTTGATGAAGAACGTTTTTTAGTGGTTTTAAAATGAAGAGGTTAAACAGCTCGTATTTATAAAATGAAGCTGACGATGATCGATGAAAGTATACTTACAAGTGTTGCGCCATATAACAGTTTCAATCCAAAACGCGCAACAGCATTTCCCTTTTCCTCATTCAGACTTTTGACAGCCCCGACGATAATGCCAATAGATGAAAAGTTGGCGAAGGAAACGAGGAATACAGAAAGAATGCCCATTGTTCGTTCACTAAAGGCATAATTGCCTTCGGATAAATCCAGCATCGCAACAAATTCATTAGTCAACAGTTTAGTCGCCATAATGGCTCCTGCATCAACCGCTTCTGAGAAAGGAATCCCCATAATAAAGGCAATTGGAGAAAATAGATAACCTAGGATCGTCTGGAATGAGATAGTAAACAATAACTCAAACACATGATTAAATCCTGCCATTAATGCAATAAATCCAATTAACATAGCCCCGACGATAATCGCTACCTTAAAACCATCAAGGATATACTCACCGAGCATTTCAAAAAAGGATTGCCTTTTCTCTTCCTGTATTTCTAATATATCCTCTCTAGGGTCAATGTCGTACGGGTTAATAATAGAAGCTATAATAAATCCGCCAAATAAGTTTAAAACTAAAGCCGTGACAATATATTTTGGTTCCAGCATCGTCATATAAGCCCCGACGATGGACATCGATACAGTCGACATCGCTGAAGCACATAAAGTGTACAAACGCTGGTTCGTAAGCATGCCGAGTTGTTTTTTTAATGTAATGAAAACTTCCGACTGTCCTACCATCAGTGAAGCAACGGCATTGTATGATTCAAGTTTACCCATACCGTTTACTTTACTTAATAACACGCCGATACCCTTCATTAGGAATGGCAGGATTTTCAGATGCTGCAGAATCCCGATTAATGCAGAAATAAATACAATTGGCAGCAATACAGTTAAAAAGAATGGAGCTTCTCCTTCATTCGCGATACCGCCAAACACGAAGGCAATCCCTTCGCTTGCATATTCAAGCAATGTGCTGAAAACAGCAGCTATTCCCCTGATGATGATTAATCCGAATTCTGTATTTAACAATAACAATGATAAAAGAATTTGAATGACAATCATCGTGATAATAGGTCTGATTTTTATCTCTTTCCGATTGGAACTTGCCAACCATGCTAAAAACAATACAATAAGGATACCTAAAACAGAAATAACGTATTGCACATGTAACCTCCTGATGAAATGTAATAATATGTCATCGCTTCTAAAGTAAAACGTTTACTGGTGTTTACAATAGATACTTTACCCATATTTTATAAAAAAGAACCGGACATCATTTTTTCAAGTAAATACTTAAATCCTAAGGTTTGGGGAGTTTTATACTTTACACCAGAAGGTTCCAAGGGATAATACGAAGTTACCAATAAGAAGGCAAGGGATAATTGACGGTTGGAGCTGGTCAAAGGGCATACTTCAAGAAATGAGGACCGCACTTACATGAGGTATGATGAACTGTGCAACAAGTGCTGGTAAACAAATAAAGACGTAAGATGAAAAAGTTATCGTAAAAATAAAGGGATTTTAATTATAGACGATCAAATGAGCTTTTTATGACGGGGAATGTATGTTGAAGAAATTTTGGCTACTCATTATGTTCGGTAAAATGTGAAAATAGATAAGAACAACCATATAGACAAAGTGCATAGTATATGAAAAAGACCGATACGAAAGGCGGAATCTGTTGTATCATCCACAAATGCGGTGTCAGCCATTCCCAGTCTCACGTGAAATGACCGTGACAGGGAATGGAGAAATCATTGCGCAGCCCGACTATGTTCAAATTCAGATAGAAGTGCGTACAGAAGGAAAGGATGTCAGTTTAGCTCAGCAGGAAAATGCCCGTATCATGAATCGTGTCATCGAATCGCTCTTGGCGTTAAATATTCCACGAGAGGCGATCCAAACGACTGCCTATACCATTTCTCCAAACTACGATTATATTGAGGGAAGACAAGTGTTTAGGGGATATGAGGTACAAAATGCGATTACCGTTAAAATAACGGATATTAGTCAAGCTGGCACAGTTATTGATACAGCTATACAAAATGGGGCAAATCATGTTTCAGCTATTCAGTTTAAAATAGAAGATTCGGATGCCTATTATCAAAGGGCCCTTAATTTAGCACTAATCAATGCAATAGCGAAAGCCAAATCCATGGCTGAAACGATGCGTGTACCTTTACAGCCTATACCAATCAAGATTGTTGAAGAGAGCCAAAATAGTACACCCGTTCCTTATAAGTTGGCTCAATTAAGCAATCAGGAATTTACGACACCTATTGAACAAGGGACAATTTCCATTAATGCCTCTGTTCAAGTTAAATTTCAATTTTAGGATTAAATTATAGCAGTGTTAGTTAACGTATCAATAGCTAGTGAAAAATATATGTGTATTATTAATGTGTCTACAGTTATGAATGTTCTCTAGCTAGGTTCTCGGGAAACTAGTTTCACCGTCTGTGATTTATACTGAAAAACCCCGAATAGTTCCACTTTTGATCAGTGTCTGCCATTCGGGGGAAGTATTTATTACTTTTTCACCAATTGTTTTTCATACAGCTCAATCCATCGCTGGGGTGTCATCTTTTGCAGCAGCTCACCAATAAGCTCATATGGTATATGCTTCGTGTTTGTTAGTCGAATACAGCTTTTTCCCATGCTTAATTTTGTAGATACTTGCTTGG
The DNA here is from genome assembly GCA_031181585.1 of Lysinibacillus sp. GTDB lineage: Bacteria > Bacillota > Bacilli > Bacillales_A > Planococcaceae > Lysinibacillus_B. Next base: position 6,823 of record JAPSKP010000041.1, on the reverse strand, counting down.
CGTATTCGTTTTGGAACCATGTTAGTAATTCTTCATCAGCGTAAATGCCCATATGATAAAGTCCAATATGCTGCTTCTGTGCAATAAGGGCAAGAAAGGGAAGGGGCTTTTCAGGTGTAACATGATAGCCCTTCGCATATAGAGAATGAGGGATGACATAACCTAACCCGCCGTTCTCCTCGACTTTTTCGAACCCGTCTGGTAAGTTTTGTTCTATCGTTTCTACGAGTTTTATAAAAGCTTCACGTCTCTTTTCATCTACTAAATGCCCATAGTTCATGTCGGCACCTCCAGTTAGCATCGTACATATTTTCGTTTGAATCCGATTCGATTACGTTCAACTTCCTTTGAAATACTTTCGTAGGCATTTACAACACTGCTTTTTTTATGATCACGCTTTATTTCTACAGCACCAATGATTTGGGCAGTTTCAAGCGCCTGTTCATGCAGCGGTTTAAAGGAGACACCCACAGTAGTTACAAAGTTATTCATAGAAGCCTTTGTACGCGGCGGTGCTTCATGTATCTTTTCTTTTACTGTTTTCAGCATGCCCGTTAGTTTAGATACAGAAAATTCCTCGTCCTTGCGATTGCCAAGCATCCAGCAATAGCAGCTCCAGCCAGCCGACATTTTCAACTCTTCATTACTAGCAATCCATTCATCAGCAATACTTTGGCCGAGAGGGGATTCTGCTAATGTCACCGCAACAACATAGTCTGATAACATGTAAAAATAAGCCTCATTGATCCAACGATTAAAATCATCCTCTGTCATATGAACAGGGTCGGCAATAATCCCTGCAAAGTACATCGCATCATAATTTCCTGTGGCGTAGAGCTGTTCTGCTAAAGGCTGATCGATTTTTATTTGTTTTGCGATAGGTTTCATTGCGCCTGTTGCAACGCCAAATACAGGTTCTCTTGCACCGTTTGATAAATAGATTTTCTTCGTACGCTCTTTCCCTAACGCTTCTAGTTTTTCCATTACTTCTTCAAACTGCATATCGACACATCCTCAATTGATTTGGTTTGAACATTTGAATCATCATTATTGTAACGGAAAAAGTTTGGATGGCAAACACAGGTATCGATTTTCCGGGTTAAAATTAAAACGTTGTATGTACTAACCATATAAACAACCCCATTCTAGGAACTGCGGGTTGTTTATATAGCCGTTTTTCTGTTTTATGCTTCTCGTAAGATAGGAAGGGTGCAGCAACGGAAAGAGCCGCCCGATTTAATGATTTCTGTAATATCAACTTCAATTACTTGAAAGCCCCGGTCACGAAGCTGCTTGTTTACATTCTTATTAACGGGCAGGCTTAATACCCGCTTGTTGCCAATGCATAATACATTTGTCCCTAATTGAAATTGTTCCTCTTCCGAAACTTCAATTAAATCATAGCGTGCAGCAAAAAAATCGATTTGCTTTTGTGTTAAGGCATTTGGGTAAATAAGGGCTACTTCAGGGGAAACGACATTAAATACACAATCCAGATGCAAATATTTTTCTTTAAATGGAATAGGAATGACATCAAATTTATTTAAAAGACGCTGTAATTGTTCAACAGCTTTTTCTTCCGTCCGATTGCTGAGTCCCACGTAAATCGTATTCTGATCAATTACAACATCTCCGCCCTCAATTCGTTCTTCGATTAAATTATAATAGGAGATTTCTTCATCCTCCAGCCACTGCTTTAAAATGTTTTCCTCCCCTGAGCGAACTTCTGTGGCCATTTTAGCAACAAATATTGTTTGTCCTAGTGTAAAACCAACATCCCTTGTAAAGACCTGTTCAGGATATTTTTTATGATAAGGTAATAAAATAACATCGACATTATTTTCTTTTAGCGTTTTAACAAATTCACCGTGCTGCTCGAGTGCGCGTTCAATATGAATGCCTTCATTTTTAAAATGCTTCTGTGTTTCATTAATTACTTCGCGGATTGTCATATATTGAGGCTGGCAAAGAATTACTCGTTTTAATACATCATACTCACTCATGCAAAAAGTCTTGAGGTTTATGTTTGGGCGTTCTGTCACTTTCACGCACTCCTATCATGGCTTTTTAAACTAGTTTTTCCGAAACGGTTATTATTATTACAAACAGACATTCAGGATTTGTTTTTGCGCCATACGATCATTTAACTATCCTTCCTTTTTA
>JAPSKP010000041.1:0-4560 GCA_031181585.1 Lysinibacillus sp. | reverse complement strand
TTACCTGGTTTTACAACACTCACATCAAACGTTAGTGTGTGGTCACCATAAGTTACTGCAATCGTCGTCTTACCTTGACCTTTTCCTTTTACAGCTCCTTCTTTTACAGTAGCTATTTTATCATCTGCTACTTCATACGCTGCAAGCTTTGTAACATCTTTTTCTGTTGTTTTACCATCAAAAGTAGTTACTTCAGTAATCGTAACTTTAACTTCTTTACCTATTCTAGTTTCTACGTGGGCTTGGTCAATTTCTAATGTTACTACTGGTGTTTCTACAACAGGTGCCTTCACTGTAACATTAACAGTTACTTCGTTACCACCGTGTGAAATCGTAATTGTAGTCGTGCCTTCTCCAACTGCGGTTACTAATCCATTTACTACTGTTGCAATGTTTTCATCCGCAACAATATAAGTAGCTTTTGAAGTTACGTCCTCCTCAGTTGCATCACCTTCAGCAGGCGTGGACGTTTCTGTTACCGCAAGCTGTGCAGTTTCTCCAGCTGTCATGTCTAGCTCAGTTGGGTTTACAGAAAGTGTTACTACCGGTTCTACTACTTCTTTTTCATATATCACTGCTTCTCCAACATTCCCGGCAGCGTCAGTAATTACTACTGATACAGCAGTAGTTTCTGCTGTTACTGGGAATGTGAAGCTGCCGTCTTGATTTAATTCAAAAGCAACAGGCGCTTGTACTTCGCCATTTACCGTCGCAATATAGGAAGCTTTTAACTTATCATTTAGATTGTAATCTAAACCGTATAAATATAACTCTTCATTGTAGTCGATATACTTATCAGTTACTTGTCCTGTAGCGACACCTTCAGCTACTGAACCAGTAATTGCTGGTTTCGTCGTTTTTACTACAATTGGACCAACATAATCGGAAACTACACCAGATGCTGCAAGACCAGTGAAGTCAATTGTATATAAACCATCTGGAATCGTTGTGGCAGGTTCTGATCCCCATGGTTTGTACTGCCCGCCAATATTCAGCGTATAAGAGCCTTTTCCTAGTGCCGTACCTGAATGTAGGTAACCAATGTAGCCATCTCCGTATTCTCCACCTTCAGGATTCATAATATCCCAAAGCTCGATATAGTTAGTTGTTACATCTCCAGTTAATGTGAATGAAAGTACAGCTGAGTCTTTCACTCCGTCACCGTTAAATGATAGGTCTGTTTCTGTAATCTTGAAATCCTGAAGTTCAGTTACTGCCGCTCCGCCAAAGTCAGCTGCGAATGGCAATGAAATTTCTGTAGCTCCACCGCTGATATAAATATATCCTAGTATTTCAGAGCCGTTTGGAGCCGTAGCTTGTGAAGCAGTTAGTGTAATATTTAAAACTTGCTCACCAGCTAGGTTAAATGTTGGCTGATCTACTGTAACAGTTGCATCACCAAAGGTTTTTGTCACGTCAACTGATACGTTATAATTGCCGCCGTTCCCTTTAATATCTTTTACTAAAACTTGTTTCGTTACAGAAATATCTCCGTCTTTAAGTGATTGCGGGCCGAACGTAATTGTACCTTTCAAGTTTTCTGCAACTGCACCAGTTCCATCTAGAATGGCAGTATCAAGTGCATAGGCAAGAATTTCCGGATGCGCTGCTGCATAGGCATTGACACGTCCTGCACCTTGCGAAAATACATCATATTTTGTTTTATCTAAAACCTTTGCTGTATTAGAAAGCGCCACTTTTACATCGAACGCGTTCCAATCGGGATTTGCTTGTTTAACTAATGCAGCAATACCGGCGATATGCGGCGTTGCCATAGATGTTCCTGTTTTACGAGCATATGCTTCCCCGTAATCTGCATCAGGGAAATCTTTTTTATACATTGGAATCGTTGACATAATGTTTGTCCCAGGTGCACTTACATCTGGTTTAATATCAAAGTTCGGTGTAGATGGTCCACGTGAACTTGAAGAGTTTACATCATCTCCGAGTGTCTTTGTTGAATCAAAATTACCAAAGCTTACTTTTCCAGTTCCGCCAGCTAATGCAGCGCGAATTGCATCACCGTCTGTTTGGGACATATCAAATGTTGGCAGAAAATCGAATGAATCACCAAGGAATGTACCTGAAATGTCCGGTGCATTTGTACCGCCGGCAAAGTTGTGAATAATTGTTGCAACTGCTCCATTCGCCTTTGCATTCGCAATTTTATCAACAAATGCGATACTGCCGCGAGAAATCAATGCCACTTTACCCTCTACATCAATTCCTTCAAAGTCTTTTACTTCTCCGTTTCCAGGAATAGCAACGAGGTCAAACTCTCCTTGAAGCTGAGTTTCTAAATCTTTCCCAAAAGTTGTACCCATTAACGGAAGCTGTTTTGTTAAGTTGTAGTCGCCGACTGTAACATTCACTTCTCCGTTGTACATTGTTTCAGGGTTTGTTGTGTTACCAACAGCAATTCCTAAACGAGCTGTTGCAGGTGTACCCATTGTTCCACGGTTTGGACCAGAGTTTCCAGTTGCAATTACTCCGATTGTTCCAGCCATCATTGCATTATTAATGGCGAATGAACCAGCATCTGTTTCAGAGTTAGCGCCGCCGCCAAGTGAAAGGTTGATAATATCCATTTTTTCTATGACAGCAGTTTCAATTGCTTTAACAATACCGGATGTTGCTCCGCTTCCATACGCCCCAAGAACACGGTAAGCATAAAGGTCCACTTTTGGCGCAATTCCTTTAATACCGAATTCGTTAGCTCCGATTGCTGCAATTGTGCCGGCAACATGTGTACCGTGAGAAGTATAGAATGAGCTTCCGTTTGCATTAAATTCAGGTGTCCCGGGTGGACGCTCCGAAGGCGATGTTTCCGATGCATCGTCATCTGCACGAGGCTTCGTGTAAGTTGATGAATGTGGAATAAAGTTTTTTCCGCCTTTATAAATTCCAGCAAACTCAGGGTGATCTGCATCAATACCAGTATCTAATACTGCTACTTTTATTCCTTGTCCTTCAATTCCTTCGTTCCAAAGCTGTTCGATGCCAAGAAAAGAATTACTTGTATTCATTTGAGCTTCTACTTGATCTTGCTTAATAAGGTCTGATGATTGCATCGTATTATCTTCCGATGCGTAAACAGTTGCATCGGGTTCGATTAATGTAACTCCTTCTATCGTAAGCAGTTTCGGAAGATCATTAGCTTTGACAGTTGCCGCAAAACCGTTTAGAACAGTATCAAATGTATATCCTTGCGTCATCTGCACTTTTTTTGCAGCTAACTCTTTTTTTACATTTGCTTGCTGTGCTTTTACATTTGAGCGAACTTCATTTGCACGGGCATTAGAGAATTTTTGGCCTTTGACTTGGCTCATTCCTTGCTCTAGTGCCACAGGCTTTTCAGACAAATGAACGATGACAGCAACATCTTGATTACCTGATACATTTTGCAGGCTTTCATGAAGGGTTGGACCATCTTTAGATAAGCTTAGCTGTTCAGCAATAGCCGCCTTTAATTGGAGTATACTTTCACTTTGACCATTCTGCTTGAATGGTTTCAGTTCTTCAGCACCAGCACTCGAGAATGGAACCAATAGAGAAAGCACCATTACGAAAGCTAGAATACTACTAAAGAGCTTCGTAAACTTAAAATTTTTCAAATCTCATTTCCCCTTTACCTAAAATTCCCGCACTTTACAATTTAGTGCGATATCACCAATTTATCATAAGAAAATTAATCCGAATATCGAAATTTCAAAACATTCAAAAATATTGATAAATAGTATTACTTTATCAACTATTTATTAAATCTATCTTCCTAGTAATTTACTAATAAAGTAGAACTTTCATACGAAAAATGACTTCTATTAATTTGTTAAATTAATCGAGTAGAGGAATAGTAAAAAATAGAAATAGAGTCAATTATCAAGGGTACAATTGGAGGCGCAGTTGATAGTGCGGCTGCTGGTATAAAGGTAGGGGATGCACTAGAAGAGAGGGGTTATTGGAGGAGCTTTTGGAGGGAAAACCAATTTAATAGTATGTTCAAGAAATGAAAAGGCGATCTGTAAACAAGTAGTATATCAGTTATTTACTGTAAATTTAATAATGGGGGGTTATTTTAAAAATACGCTCGTTGATATGCGAAAGGGAACCGTAATATAAGTAATTGAGGTTACTAAAATGACGAACGAACCATAAAGGGTTCATTCGTCATCTCAGTTTTCTATCAGTTTTGAAGCAGGCTTTTATGTTGAGAAGTATCAGAATTAGTTTGATAGGCTTCATCATCTAACGATCAATTTGGTTTCTCAGCAAATAGAGTACATGAAGTCAGGAACAGGAAGAATTTTGGCATGAGCTTAGTAGAAATTAGGGGATGAAATTAGATGCTGCGCTAAAATAAACCGAACCGCTTCTTTTTATAGAAGGGTTTGATATCTTCCATTTTTTCTGTCCAATCGTCTATTCCAATGATTTCGAGGGCTATGCCGTTTAAATGGGGGATAGCAGCATCGGTAATCCCCTTAAAGATTTCCTCTATGTGTCCCTCAAAATCTACGATAAGCAGATAGCTTTGCTCGTTTTCTCGTATCTTCTGCCTTA
>JAPSKP010000040.1 GCA_031181585.1 Lysinibacillus sp. | reverse complement strand
TTTCAAGGGGAGACTATCAGAAGTTAGTCATTGGGATACGTGAAAAGGTTGATTTGTCTTCTGTGTATGATACAAGTGTTTGATTCAGCAATAAACGAATGCGGTTTACTATTAGGATGACATTTGCTTTGTAGCAGTCAGGGCAGTTTTTTTGAATTTCTTTGAAAAAAAGATTGAGAACGCGCAGTTCGGAAACTGATAAGCGTTTCAATTGGATTGGGACACCTTGCTTGGGAGATAAATCCTGCATAAGATTAGCGAAATGGATATTGCGCAAGCTTATATCTTCCAAGCTTAATATCATTCGAATTGCTAACGAACGATGTCTCATATGAAAAGTTTTTTGGATTAATGTATTAAGCACTTTATAATTCTTGGCTTGCATTTTTTTCACTCCTCTTTACAAGAGTATATTTACCCTGCATTTTGAATAAGTAATCATTCAAAAAATTGTTCGGGTTTGTTTTATTCAATTTGACATAGCATAGGGATGATCTCTTCTTTCAGCTCCTGGAAAAATACCGCTTCATCCTCCCTGGAAAAACAGAATGAGTGCCTAGCTTGATATTGCTCATAGCATTGCTCGATGGTTGTACTGGATAGACGAAAGTGATGATTGAAATGTTCCCTATCCCGCACGTCACATAAATACATATACCCTCTAGTCAAGCGATATAGCTTGTGATACATGTCCGACAGCGTTGTATAACGTTCCTGGTGAAAACGCCCAGGACTTGTGGAGACATTAATAAAACGGCGATGAATCTCCTTTGCTTGCTGGAGTGCTTCAAGTTTCATATTAGCAGTAAATAAGAGGTGATTTCTTGAATTGTGCTCAGGCAGGTCACGGATGAGACATTCTGTAACAATCTCTTTCATTTGGTCATATAAATCCCGTGTTACAATCGCTTTCTCCTTCGGTCGAAAGAACATATTCAACACTCCCTTATAACCTTTTTCATTTATTATAACTAATAATGGAGAGTTTTGTTCATTTTGTTCTTTTTATTTTTGTAAAATTCAGATTACAGGACATGAATGGATCTTGATCAGATGGTATATAAGCGATGGTCTAGCTGGATGAAATTTTATTTATGAGGTTTTTCGTTACGAAGCAAAAAAAGAACTTGATCCGTTTCAGCAGATCAAGTTCTTAGTCATATTAGAATTGTAAATGTTTTTCGATGTAGGCTTTTACATCTGCAATTGGCATGCGGATTTGTTCCATTGAATCACGATGACGTACAGTTACTTGGCCGTCTTCTTTAGAATCAAAGTCGTAAGTGATACAGAATGGTGTACCGATTTCATCTTGGCGGCGGTAGCGTTTACCGATTGATTGTGATTCATCATAATCAACTGGGAATGCTTTGCGTAGTTCTGCCCATACAGCAGAAGCTTCGTCTCCTAATTTTTTCGATAAAGGCAATACCGCAGCTTTGAATGGTGCAAGGGCAGGGTGGAAGCGTAATACGTTACGTACGTCGCCGCCTTCTAATTCTTCTTCGTCATACGCATCGCATAGGAATGCTAGCGTAACACGGTCTGCACCGAGCGAAGGTTCAATACAGTACGGAACGTAGCGTTCGTTTGTTACTGGATCGATATAGGTGAAATCCTCACCTGAATGCTCCATATGCTGTTTTAAGTCATAATCTGTACGGTCAGCGATGCCCCATAGTTCACCCCAGCCGAATGGGAAGCGGAATTCGATATCGGTTGTTGCGTTTGAGTAATGGGATAACTCGTCATCTTCGTGGTCACGCAGACGCATTGAGTCTTCCTTCATGCCAAGGTTTAATAACCAATCTTTACAGAAGTTTTTCCAGTATGAATGCCATTCAAGGTCTTCCCCGGGTTTACAGAAGAATTCAAGCTCCATTTGCTCGAATTCACGTGTACGGAATGTAAAGTTACCAGGTGTAATTTCATTACGGAATGATTTACCGATTTGTGCAATACCAAATGGTGTGCGCTTACGCATAGAGCGCTGAACGTTTTTAAAGTTTACAAAAATACCTTGTGCTGTTTCAGGGCGTAAGTAAATTTCGTTTGATGAAGATTCTGTAACACCTTGGTGTGTTTTGAACATTAAGTTGAACTGACGGATATCTGTCCAGTCATTTTTCCCACAGTCAGGGCAGTTGACTTCTAATTCATCCATCTTCGCTTTCATTTGGTCGAAACTCATACCATCGACGATAATTTCTTTCCCTGTTTTTGTTAAAGAAGCATCTTCGATCAATTTATCTGCACGATGACGTGCTTTACAAGCTTTACAGTCGATCATCGGGTCGTTGAAATTACCAACGTGACCAGAGGCTACCCACGCACGTGGATTCATTAGAATCGCAGCATCTAAACCTACATTATGTTCAGATTCCTGAACGAATTTTTGCCACCAAGCCTTTTTTACATTGTTTTTCAGTTCAACACCTAGTGGACCATAATCCCATGTGTTTGCCAGACCACCGTAGATCTCAGAACCCGGGAAAACAAATCCTCTCTGCTTTGCTAAGCTGACGATTGTTTCCATTGATTTTTGAGCCATCAAATATTCCTCCTATTTTTGAACCGGTAGACGGGAACAAAAAAGCACCCGTCCACCGGACATATGATATGCCCGGGGACGAGTGCGTATCTTCTACACCCGCGGTTCCACCCCGCTTGCTTTTCAGGAAATGCCAAGCGTTTTCGTGAATAGAAAAACACATGTCCATAAAAAGCCTCTTTCAAAAAGTCAGCTCGCGGGTGCCGTTTCATTTTTCGAGTGCAGGCTTCCACTATCCCTGCTCGCTAATTATTTGAAAAATTACTTATATCCCGTTCATCGCCTATTTAATCTATACTGTAAATATGCAATAAAACTGAATCGGTGTCAATACAGAACCTTCAGGATTTTATTCTTAGCAATCCCTTACAAAATAGTATATAATAATAATGGAAAAAGTATAACATTATTTGAGGCGGGTGAGTCCAATAGAACTCAATAAACGTCAGGACGCCATTTTACAAATTGTAAAGGAGAATGGCCCAATTACAGGTGAACATATTGCAGAGCGCCTTAATTTAACAAGGGCTACCTTAAGACCGGATTTAGCAATTTTGACAATGGCGGGCTTTTTAGACGCAAGACCACGTGTAGGATATTTTTATGCCGGTAAAAAGAATACCGTTTCCTTAACAGAGTCGATGATGAATTTAAAAGTAAAAGATTTTCAGTCTATGCCGGTCGTAGTATCTGAAAATATGATGGTTTATGATGCAATTTTGCACATGTTTTTAGAAGATGTGGGTACGCTGTTTGTTGCTGATAAGGATAATCACTTGCAAGGCGTATTGTCTCGGAAGGATTTACTTCGTACAAGCATCGGAAGTCAGGATCTAAATAAAATCCCAGTCAATATTATTATGACGCGCATGCCAAACATTGCGTATTGTGAAAAAAAGGATTCGCTCATAATGGCAGCGAAAAAATTAATAGAACGTGAAATTGATTCCTTACCTGTAGTGAATGAAACAGAAGAGGGTCTTGAAATTGTAGGTCGTCTAACAAAAACTAGTGTTACGAGGGCGTTTATTTCACTAGCGGAAACGCATGAGCTGTAGGTGTAACGCATGGAGAAATTACGTTTTTTTGTCGTGTCTGATTCAGTCGGTGAGACAGGGGACCTTGCAGTAAAGGCAGTCGTCAGTCAGTTTAGGCCGCATTTCGAACAGGTAGAGATCCGGAGATTTCCTCACATTCATGGGGTGGATCATCTACAACAAATTATAAGTATTGCCCAGAAACAAGATGCTATCATTATTTACACACTTGTCGAAAAAGAGTTGCGTGCAGCATTGTATGGCCTAGGGGTCAAACACAATGTTGCCGTAATTGATTTACTTGGTCCTATGATGGATTTATTGGAGAATAAGATAAAGCAGAAACCGCTAGAACAGCCAGGTATTGTTCACCAGCTAGATGATTATTACTTTAAAAAAATCGAAGCAGTGGAGTTTGCGGTAAAATATGACGATGGACGTGATCCAAGAGGAATCCTACTGGCAGATATTGTATTAGTAGGGGTATCCCGTACGTCTAAAACACCGCTGTCACAGTATTTAGCAAATAAACGATACAAGGTGGCAAATGTTCCTCTTTTACCGGAAGTGGATCCGCCTGCTGAATTATTTAAAGTAGATCCTAAAAAATGCTTTGGTCTAGTTATTTCGCCTGGGCAGTTGAATAATATCCGCAAAGAGCGTTTAATGGCCCTAGGTTTAGGGGAAAGTGCAACATACGCACAGCATGAACGTATAGAAGAGGAGATTGCCTATTTCTATAAAGTTGTGGAAAAAGTCGGCTGTGAAGTAATTGATGTTACGAATAAGGCAGTTGAGGAGACAGCTAACTGCATTATGGATAAAATAGAACAAGAGAAGATGCTTTAAATCCTTAAAACCACCTCGACTAAAGGAGGAGGTTTTTTTAACGTTGACTAGTAAAAAAATATGGAATTATTTTGCGAATTGTTTTATAATAATAAAATTGTGGTAAAAATACTCACATAGAGACGATAGTGTGAAAAATGTTAAATTTTTTGTCGAAATTTAAAGGGATTTTTCATTTTATCTCGAATTGTGTTTAAGGACAAAAAAAGAATGGTGATAACATGACTGGGAAAATTCCTGAACATTTAATTGAGCAGATTCGTTCACAGTCCGATATAGTCGATGTCATCAGCGACTATATGCAGTTGACGAAGAGAGGTCGTAACTGGTTTGGGTTATGTCCATTCCACGGTGAGCAGACTCCCTCTTTTTCAGTGTCCCAGGACAAGCAGATTTTTCATTGCTTTGGTTGTGGAGCAGGAGGGAATGCCATTACCTTCGTAATGGATATAGAAAATATTCCTTTTCCAGATGCATTGGCCAAGCTGGCAGAACGAGTCGGTGTACAGGTAGATGTGCAGCCGCAACAAACGGATGGAGCAAAAGGTCTTTCTCCAGCAGAAGTGAAAATGCGGGAGGCACATGAGTTTGCGACCGAGTTTTATCATCATTTGCTTGTCAACACAGAAGACGGGGAGCAGGCATTAAATTATTTAATGGAACGTGGTTTTACACGCGAGCTCATTGACACTCATAAAATCGGCTGGGCTTTACCTAAATGGGATGCTCTTGCAACACTTCTCGAACGTAAAGGTTTTACTTTAGAGGATATGGCAACATGCGGCCTAATTATTCATAAGGAAAGCGATAATAGTTATTTCGATCGTTTCCGAGGCCGAATAATGTTTCCAATTCGTGATGAAAACGGAAAGGTAATTGCGTTTTCAGGGCGAATCTTAAATAGTGATGCAGATGAAGCAAAATATTTAAATAGTCCGGAATCACCGATTTTTCATAAAAGTCAGGTTCTCTATAATCTCGATAAAGCGCGCGCATCGATCCGCAAGACGAGAAAGGTCGTCTTAATGGAAGGATTCATCGATGTGCTGGCTGCAAACCGAGCCGGTGTACACAATGCTGTCGCAACGATGGGTACGTCACTCACACCTCAGCATGTCCAAAAGCTCAAGCGCTTAGTGGAGCAAATTACGATTTGCTATGATGGGGATAATGCTGGTTTTGAGGCTGCCAAACGTGCGGCGGAGATGTTACATGTGGAAAGGCTGAAAATTGAGGTTGCGGTATTACCTGATAAACTCGACCCGGACGATTACATCAATCGTTACGGAGCCGAGAGCTTTACCAATCAAATATTAGAAAAACCGTTTGCCTATATTGCATTTATGATGATGCATGCAAGACGGGGTAAAAACTTCCAGTTTGAAAATGATACGTTCCAATACATTCATGAGGTGCTTGGACATTTAGTCGGAAAAACGTCTCCAATCGAGCGAGATCTATACATTAACCAACTCGCAAAAGAGACGAACATTACGAAGGAAGCAATTGAAGCCGAGTACCGCAAGTTTGAAGCGGAGCAAGTGAAGCATCATAAACAAACTGAAAAAAAAATAGGGCTGGTAAATCAGCAGCTTCCTGCACAAACTAAACCATTGACTGCTACAGAGCGTGCAGAACGCCTGTTACTTGCGCATATGCTTCATAATGTATATGTTGTTGACAAAATTTTGAACAGCGACGATCCAGCTCCGTTCATCCGGGATGATTATAAGACAGTTTTCATTAAGTTGGTTGGATTTTATGAGGAATATTCCTCTTCTGACTATCATCGTTTTGTAGAGGGATTGGAGGAAGCTGAGCTCCGTAAAATAGTAATGGAGGCAGCCTTAGTGGAGCGGGACCCTGACCATGGCGATCAGGAAGTGGCTGATTGTCTGAAGCATATAAAGAAATACCGCATCCAAATGGAAATAGACAATTTAATTCATGAAAGTAAAGAAGCGGAGAAAATGTTTGATTATTTACGTGCTCGTGACTTAGTTGCTAGGCAGATTCAATTAAAGCGGCAGTTAGCAAGCATGTGATCCGATTCGGTTTGCATAGAAGGAGGAAGGTTTATGGCGGACAAGTCAGAACGTTCGAAAGAAACAGGAAATGAACTTACTTTAGATGAGGTGAAAACTCTTCTTAAAGCTAAAGCGAAACAAGATGGCGAAATTTCCATGAAAGAAATTTCAGAGAAGCTTGCATCATTTGATTTGGATACTGAAGAAGTGTTTAATTTCGCAGATGAAATTGAAAAGAATGATGTGCAAGTGGAAGGCAAGGAAGAATTTGAGGAAGAGGCGCTGTCAAAACAAGAAGCAAGCGAAGAAGCATTCGACTTAAATGATTTAAGTGTTCCTCCTGGTGTGAAAATTAATGACCCAGTTCGCATGTATTTAAAAGAGATCGGCCGTGTTGACTTACTATCTGCAGAAGAAGAGATTCGTCTAGCAGAGCGTATTGAACAAGGTGATGAAGAAGCACGTAAACGTCTAGCAGAGGCAAACTTACGTCTTGTTGTCTCGATTGCTAAACGTTATGTAGGGCGTGGCATGCTCTTCCTTGATTTAATTCAGGAAGGGAATATGGGTTTAATTAAAGCGGTTGAAAAGTTTGACCACCGAAAAGGATTTAAATTCTCGACATATGCTACTTGGTGGATCCGTCAGGCGATTACACGTGCGATTGCCGATCAGGCACGTACAATTCGTATTCCGGTACACATGGTTGAAACAATCAATAAATTAATCCGTGTTCAACGTCAGTTACTGCAAGATCTAGGCCGCGAACCGACACCGGAAGAAATCGGTGAAGAAATGGATTTAACACCAGAAAAGGTACGTGAGATTTTAAAAATCGCACAGGAACCAGTTTCTCTTGAAACACCGATTGGGGAAGAGGATGATTCGCACTTAGGAGACTTCATTGAAGACTCAGAAGCCCAATCACCTTCAGACCACGCAGCTTATGAATTATTAAAGGAGCAGTTAGAGGACGTATTAGACACGTTAACAGACCGTGAAGAAAACGTTCTGCGCCTTCGATTCGGGTTGGATGATGGACGTACACGTACACTTGAAGAAGTGGGTAAAGTTTTCGGTGTCACACGTGAGCGTATTCGTCAAATCGAAGCAAAGGCTTTACGTAAATTACGCCATCCATCTCGCTCAAAACGTCTAAAAGACTTTTTAGAATAGGGCTTATTCAGCACCTTAAGAAAAATTTCTTAAGGTGCTTTTTTTATGAAGCAGATGATTTCAGCGAAGTGAGAGGCCGTATGAAAAACTCTTTCCACTTACTGACTCACAGTACGCTCAATTCGGTTGCCTATATAAAGTATAAACATTTGTTCTATTTGAAAAGAAGAAAACTTATGCAATTAGACACCGGGAATTGGTTCGTCATATAGTATGTTGTTACTTTTTACGGATGTCGAATTGCGGCGGTATCTATTAGAATAGTTTTATAAAACATATAAATTCTGGAGAATCGTCTATGGCAAATCAACGTAAACAAATTATTATTAATGAAATTGCTTTTTGGAAGCAAAATAAACTATTGCCAGAGCATTACTGCGATTTTTTAATGACCCTTTATACAGAAGGAGAGTATCAAGGGAAAGAAATGATCGGTGATGCAAAGCAGTCCGTAAAAGCACAGGAAAAACGGAAAGGAAGATGGGTTTTTATTCTCGTTCCTGTTTTAGCTATTCTCTTTTTTGCATTATTATTTACAATTGAGACGATATGGCTGATTAGTATTCCAGCTGGGCTGCTGGCTGCAGCAAGCATAGCTGCCGCATTTTACTATGCCAAGAAAAAGGAGCTATTAGCGCCTATATTATATATAAGCGGTGCTCTTATATTATTTGGGCTTTCGGTCAAACTAAGTTTAGCCTATTTTCCTGAAAACAATACCGCTTTATACAGTGTCCTCATCGGAAATTGTTTATTTTGGTTGTTGTCCGGGATGACAATGAAGCTCATTTACTTTACGATTTCAGGAATACTTGGTTTCCTCGCCATCATCATCTATATGGGTATAAATATGTAAAACAATGGATTACAAAAGCAGTATAACTCATTCAAGTGCTGTAAAATGAAGAATTTACAGAGATTTATTAATTTTTTAATTATATCAATATAACGGTATGACCTATTTCATCTGTTTTCTATACCTATTGTTTCCATAGAGAGGTTATTTAATCCAGTAAAAGGGTAATGACGCATAAATGTCAAAATTGTTACAAAGGGAAGAAAAGTTGGTGTTTAGGTCTTTTCGTTTCCTCGCTAATGCAGTACAATAATGATTGTTGAAATGATTCTATATTTATAGAAGAAGCTTTTAAATGAGGGAGGGTACACACTATGAGAAACAATCCACTTATTCCTTACGTTCTTATCATGGCATTCGGTATCGGACTTATTTTCTTCATGTCATTAGATGGAGCAGGAAGCAAGGATGAAGCACATGAAGCAGGCGAAGGCGGCGGTGAAACTACAGACGTAGCAGAAATCGATGCAGCAGCAATCGTACAAAAATCTTGTGTCGGCTGTCACGGTGGCGACTTAACTGGTGGCATGGGTCCAGCTTTAAATACAGGTTTGGATGCTGAACATGTAAAAGAGGTAGTAATGAATGGTCAAGGCGCTATGCCTGCAGTCATTCAAGATGAAGCAGAGGCGCAAGCTGTTGCTGACTACATCGCTGGTTTAGAATAACCCAACTGAAAAATCCTTAGTCGTTTAGGCGACTAAGGATTTATTTTTTTATATAATGGTTTTGATACGGAATTAGAAAAGTGAGGGGTATATATGAACGCACAAAAGCTTTCAAAACGTCTAGAAGCAGTAGCATCGTTTGTGCCAACAGGTGCTGTATTAGCAGATATAGGGAGTGATCATGCGTATTTGCCGTGCTATTTAGTACATAAAGAGGTCATCAGCCGTGCAATCGCTGGAGAAGTAGTAAAGGGACCTTATGAGTCGGCTGTACGTCAGGTGCGTACGGAGGGATTGACAGAGAACATCACTGTGCGTTTAGCAGATGGGCTTGCTGCCGTACATCCGGATGATAAGGTGGATACGGTGACCATTGCTGGTATGGGAGGGCCGTTGATTGTTTCTATTTTAGAGAAGCATCCTGAGGCGCTTGAAAATGTCACACGACTTGTCCTGCAGCCAAACATTCATGCAAAAGTAATTCGGGAATGGGCATTGCAAAATGGCTGGGCTATTTTAAATGAAGAAATTTTGGAGGAAGACGGCAAGGTATATGAGATTCTTGTCCTGCAGCGAGGAGAAGAAACACTTACAGAAGCAGAAATTCTACTCGGCAAACAGCTAATCGCTGCTAAGTCCGAAGTATTTGTAGAAAAGTGGACGAAGGAAATAGCCAATTGGGAGCGAGTTCTGCAATCCATCGAAAAAGCAGAGGCTACCCCTGATATCGAGAAAAAACGTGCAGAACTACATTACCTGATCAGATTAGTTAAGGAGGTGCTGGCATGAAAACAGTAAATGGACATGAAATCATTCAACTTTTTGAAAGCTGGTCACCGAAAAAATATGCCTGCATGCCGAACGATCCGATTGGGCTGGCGATCGGCACATTAAACAAGCCTGTTTCAAAGGTATTGGTGACATTGGATGTTACACATGCAGTGGTAGATGAAGCGATTGAAAATGGGTGTGAACTAATTATCGCACACCATCCTCCTATTTTTATGAAACTGAGCAATCTTCGCACGGACAACCCTCAAGGGCAGTTGTATGAAAAATTATTGAAAAACGACATAGCGGTTTATGCCGCTCATACTAATTTGGATGTAGCACCAGGAGGAGTGAACGATCTGCTTGCTGATGCGCTCGGACTTGTAGAAAGCCGGATTTTAGAGCCGACATTCAGCGAGCAAATGATGAAACTCGCTGTCATCATTCCTGCCGCAGATGCAAAAGAAATGCGAAGAGTGCTTGCAAAAGCGGGAGCTGGGAAAATTGGTTTATACGATCATTGCAGCTATACACTTAGTGGAACTGGACGTTTTCGTGTATTAGAAGGAGCTGATCCATATTTAGGAGAAGTGGGGGAAACAGAAGTAGCAGACGAAGAAAAAATTGAAGTGGTTTTCCCAGAAAGCATGAAAAATAAAATACTAAAGGCTATGCTGAATGCTCATCCGTATGAGGAACCTGCGTATGATTTATGGTCTCTCGATATCGCAGTGAATGAACAGGGGCTTGGACGCATCGGTAAACTGGAGGAGCCGATGACTTTACAGCAGTTTGCGGAACATGTAAAGGCAAAGCTGGACGTTCCAGCGCTGCGTGTAGTAGGCAACCTTGAAACATCGGTACAAAAGGTGGCAGTCATCGGAGGAGATGGTAATAAGTATATCCGTACAGCAAAGTTTGCGGGTGCTGATGTATTTGTAACAGGGGATATCGGATTCCATGTTGCGCAGGATGCTGAAGTAAGTGGATTGAATATTGTGGACCCGGGACATCATATCGAAAAAGTAATGATTAAAGGGGTAGCAGAAAAAATGGGTAAGATGTGTGCCGAGAAAAAGCTGCCTGTTGAATTTATGCAGTCTGCGGTTCATACAGAACCATTTAAATTCATCTAAGGGGCATTTGAAATGAATGAGAAACAAGCAGTAAGCAATGGGAAAATGTGGCTTATTATCGGCGTAGCAATTGCCGTAATTGGACTACTATTTACAATAGCAATGAGTGTCGTAAGCAGCCAAAATATCGACCGTCTCGTAACACAATGTGAAAAGAGCGGTAGAGAGGCTGATGTAGTAGAAAAAGGATTTATACTTACGACAAGCTACGAATTTACCTGTAAAAAGTGAAAAAAAGGACCTGTTCGATAGAATTAGCTTATCGGACAGGCCCCTTTCTATTAATATGGCATTATTTTTTCGACCGGTTTTGGCTCTTTGATTTTCGGTAAAATTTTATCAAGTGTTACCGTACGGGCAATGTCATGTGTAGACGGATCGTTTTTATCGAACTTCTCTAGGAAGTTGATCACTTCTTTTACGATCGGTGTAGGTGTGGAAGCTCCAGCAGTCACCGCTACCTTTTCAATATTCATCAGCCATTCGACTTTCAACTCGGAAATATCTCCGATTCTGTAAGAAGGTGTACCTGCAATTTCGACGGATACTTGTGTCAAACGGTTAGAGTTGTTTGATTTTGGATCCCCCACAACGATTAGAAGTTCAGCATTTCCTGCTTGCTCTGCAACAGCTTCCTGGCGTACCTGTGTTGCTAGGCAGATTTCTTTATGCACTTCTACATGAGGGAATTTCTCTTTAAGACTTTCCATTAGAAAGGCTACATCCCATTGACTCATTGTCGTCTGATTTGTTACAAGAATCTTTTTGTTCTCAAGCTGTAATGTATCAATATCCTTCATTGATTGGACAAGATGTACATGGTCTGGAGCAACGCCGATTGCTCCTTCAGGCTCTGGATGTCCTTTTTTTCCGATATAAATAATGTCATACCCTTCAGCTGATTTCTCGCGGATTAAATCATGTGTGACTGTAACGTCCGGGCATGTCGCATCAATTGATACAAGACCTTTACGCTTGGCGATTTCGCGAATTTCAGGGGAAACCCCGTGCGCAGTAAAAATAACTGTTCCTGTTTCTACCTTTTCAATGATATCTTTTCGATTTTCGCCGTCCAGTGTAATGATACCGTCCTGCTCAAAGGCATCTGTTACGTGTTTATTATGAACAATCATCCCTAAAATGTAGATTGGTCGGGGTAATGTTTTATCAAGTGCTGCATTGCGCGCAATCACCATGGCATCAACTACGCCATAGCAATAGCCGCGTGGATTAATTTTAATGACTTCCATGCTTCGAACTCCTTTCAAGCTTGTCTCTTTCATTATAACGGAGGCTGTTCATTAATACAAAGAAACTATTTATAAAGCGGAAACGGTCAGTAGGTGAGGAAAGTAAAAAAGGAGGTCTCGAAAGGAGGCCTCCTGTTATGGTTGGTAGATTTTTGGGAGAGAAGGTCTAGGTGTGTTATCTACAGGCTGACTTCTTGAGCGTGAAGCAGAGCTGCTAAAGGAGGAACCTGCTGCTCTAGCTGCAGCAGAGGTTGCGGCAGTAGTTGCTGAATTTGTTGCGGATACATCAGGCATGCTTTGGAATCCTTTGTATAGTTTGAAGAGAGCAGGTAGGTTTTTTAGCATTGGCATAGCCTGTTGTACATAAGGAGCATACGTTTGTGCAGTTTGCATAAACTGACCTGTAGATTGTAAAAATTGCTCGATTCGGGATGATGAGGCGGCTGCTCCTGCTGCTCCAAGCGCTCCAGCAGCTCCAGCTGCATTCGGCATGTTGCCCATGTTCGGCATGTTTGGCATATTACCCATATTTGGAATGTTCCCCATGTTCGGCATTTGAGGCATCTGTGGCATGTGCGGCATATTCGGTATATTATTTGGCATATTCGGGGGACCCATCGGCATTCGATATGGATTGTTTCGATAAAACGGATACATGCTTTTCTCCTTTCGTTCGCATTAATAATTGACGCAATGCTTGATTAAAGCTATCATATGCAAATGGTCTACTAAATGTCCGTTTCATGTTACAATAGGAAAGATGTTAGAGGAGTGAGTAAATGTCAAAATACACAGATTATCAACTTAAACCATTTTTGCAGGACGCCATTGCAGAACTGGGCTTTAAAGAACCGACACCAATTCAAAAAGAAATGATTCCGCTCGTATTAAAAGGAAAGAGCGCGATTGGACAAGCACATACGGGTACAGGAAAAACACATAGCTTTTTATTACCGATTGTCGAACGGATTGAAGAGGGAAGACAGGAAGTACAAGCGGTGATCACATCTCCTACGCGTGAACTTGCGCAGCAGATTTTTGATGCGCTTCAGCAGCTGATTGAAAAAACAAATATTCAGGCAAAACTGTTTATAGGCGGAACAGATAAACAACGTTCTATCGATAAATTAAAAACACAGCCTCATATTGTGGTGGGAACGCCAGGGCGTATTAAAGACTTGGTGAAAGAAGGCGCACTTCTTGTGCATACAGCCCCGATATTAGTAGTAGATGAGGCAGATCTTGCGTTTGATATGGGCTTTATCGAAGATATCGACGGCTTTGCCTCTCACATGCCGGAAAAGCTGGAAATGTTCGTTTTCTCGGCAACTATTCCTGAGAAGCTTCAACCTTTCCTGAAGAAGTATATGGACTCTCCTGTTCATATTCAGATGAATGATAAGCGGCCTGTAGCAGAAAATATTGAGTTTGTGCTGGTTCCTGTACGTTCAAAGTCTCGTAATTCACGGTTAATGGACGTTATTAAAGGGATTAACCCGTTCTTGGCGGTTATTTTCTGTAATACGCGTAAAACGGCTGAGCATGTCGCAGGATACTTGGCAGAGCAAGGTGTACGGGCAGGTCAAATTCACGGAGATTTAAGTCCACGCGATCGTAAAAAAATGATGAAACAAATCCGTGATCTAGAGTTCCAATATATTGTAGCGACAGACCTTGCTGCACGCGGCATCGATATTCAAGGAATCTCCCATGTAATTAATTATGAAATACCGGAAGATCTTGAATTCTTTATCCACCGTGTTGGCCGAACAGCACGGGCAGGGAATAAAGGAACGGCAATTACGCTTTACCAGCCTGAGGATGAAGATGCACTGGCTCGAGTTGAAAAAATGGGTATTCCATTTGTGCAAAGAGATGTGAAAAATGGTGAATGGACGGATCTAAAAGACCGTCATCAACGTAAAAACCGTGTGAAGCATGAAAATGAAATTGACTTAAAGGCTAAGGCGTTAGTTCGTAAGCCGAAAAAGGTTAAGCCGGGTTACAAGCGTGCGATGAAGTGGGAAATGGATAAAATCAAAAAACGCGAACGCCGCATAAAAAACCGCGGAAAATAATAAAAAAAGATATTTAATGGAAAAGCCGATCCTCGGCTTTTCTATTTTTAGGAGGAGTAGCAAATGCTGATTGGTTCACACGTTTCGATGAGTGGAAAGAAAATGCTGTTAGGTGCCAGTGAAGAGGCTCTTTCTTATGGTGCTAATACATTTATGATCTATACGGGTGCTCCCCAGAATACGCGCCGTAAATCGATTGCCGAATTGAATATTATGAACGGGCTGTTTCATATGAAAGATAATGGCCTATCAAATATTGTTGTGCATGCACCTTATATCATTAATCTTGGTAATACAACAAAGCCTGAAACATTTGAACTAGGTGTTAATTTCCTTCAGGAGGAAATCAAACGCACAGCTGCCCTTGAGGCAACTCAAATTGTCTTGCATCCAGGCGCTCATGTTGGGGCAGGAGTGGATGCGGGTATCGCTAAAATTGTAAAAGGGCTGAATGAAGTGCTGACGGATGAACAGCCGGTACAAATTGCTCTGGAAACAATGGCGGGTAAAGGCTCCGAAATTGGCCGAACATTTGACGAACTGGCTCGTATCATTGACGGAGTCACACATAATGAGCGTCTATCAGTATGTATGGATACTTGTCACATACATGACGGTGGCTATAACATCATAGAGGATTTTGACGGAGTGCTGAATGAATTCGATAAAATCGTAGGTCTAGACCGCCTGAAAGTACTGCATATCAATGACTCAAAAAATGTCCGTGGGGCTGCTAAAGACCGTCATGAAAACATTGGTTTTGGTGAAATCGGTTTTGAAGCATTGAGCTATATTGTGCATCACCCGCAACTGTTGCATATCCCCAAAATTTTAGAAACACCTTTTGTCGGAACAGATTCGAAAAATAAAAAGGCACCGTACAAAGCGGAAATTGCCATGCTTCGTGATGGCGTATTTCGCCCTGAAGAAATAGAAGTGCTCCGGGGAGAAAAAGAGGGCCTTCTGAATTTATAATTCGGCTCAATCCTGAAATCCGTTCTTGCTAAAGGAAAAGCACATGTTTAGGTGCAGAGCTTATAATTTTGATAATTAACTTTTTTAGATGATCGAAAGTGCCGTTATCAGGTATTTTCGATCTTTTATTTTGTATGTGTTCTTTAGCTGGAAGCTTATATATCTATAAAATTGTACAGAATGGTTAGGATAAGGTTAGTATGAACTGCATTGTGGGAAGAGGAGTAAAGGTGTGTATTTTTCTTGAAAAATTTCCATCGCTAGATGGTATAGTAAAGCTGGAGGGATGATATGAAAAAGAAAATTTTAATTGCTGTACTGACGTTTGTCATGGCCTTTATATCGGTATGGATGCCTTCGCAGGTAGATGCATCTATGAACCTAGGTGGGGCTGTTAGCAAAAGCTTAGGCAATGCAGGAGTAGGAGTTTCCGTAAGAGACGGGGATACAGGCCAAATAATGTATGAGTATTATGGAAATACCACAAGGAAACCAGCATCAAATATGAAGCTGCTGACGGGAGCAGCTGCCCTGGCCTTGTTAGGGGAGAATTACCGGTATGAGACTACGTTATACATAGATGGCTATATGTCAAATGGCATATTGAATGGTAATGTTTATTTAAAAGGCAGCGGGGATCCGACTCTGCAATACAATCAATTGACTACATTTGCCACAGCTTTGAAAAATTATGGCATTCATAAGGTGAACGGCAATCTTTATGGAGATGAACGAATTTTTACTGGTGAGCAGTTGACTCCCGGGATTGCTGCAGAAGATGAAAGCGATTATTTTGCTGCTCGAACAACAGGGCTTGTTCTGTCACCAAATGACGATTTTGACGCAGGGACAATTATAGTGCAGGTGACTGGTGGAACGGCAGGAAAAAAGCCAGCTGTTCAAGCATTGCCAAATACGATGGGCATGACGCTTTCTAATAATGCAACAACGGGCAGTAAAGGAACGCGTAATACATTGTCAATCAAACGGAAATACGGGACAAGTCAAGTTGTCATTTCAGGAAATATCCCAGCAGGAAGCACCGTAAAGGAATGGGTTAGCGTCAACAATCCAACCATTAATACAATGTATGCAATGCAGCAAGCGATGAAAGATCGCGGTATTGTCTTTGCAAAGACACCGGCTATTGGGAGAGGAGCCGTTCCTCAGGGAGCTACACGTATTTACACAGTGAAGTCTCGTACTTTAAAAGAGATGTTCCCAGCCTTTATGAAATTAAGTAATAACAGCATGGCAGACATTTTTGTAAAGACATTGGGTGTAGAAGCCTATGGAAAAGGGGATACACAGACAGGGGTAAAAGTGCTGAGAGAGTATGGTGAATCAATCGGCTTAGACATGGAAAACTGGTCATTTGAAGACGGTTCAGGGATGTCCCATCAAAATCGGATTTCTCCAAATGGCTTTACGGCACTTCTCTATCATGCACGTGGAATGCAGGCATATGACACGTATTACAGCTCATTACCGCTTGGAGGGGCAAATAACCGGCTTGTAGGTGGTTCGCTGCGTACGCGTTTTACGCTTTCTGCTTATCAATATCGGGTTGCCGCAAAAACGGGGCATATTACAGGTGTCTACGCTTTGTCGGGTTATGTAAAGGCAAAGTCAGGTAAGACCTATATTTTCTCCATTATGACAGAGAATCAAAGGAACTCTACTATTACAGGTATAGATGCTGTTGTGTCGCATATCATAAATCATTATTAACAAGAAATCGAATTGATTGGCTAGCTCAATCAATTCGATTTTTTTGCGTGAAAATGTGACAAAAATTCGTCTGAAAAAATGTTGAATGATTGCTAAGCCAAACGTAAACAGTCCTTTGAAGTATTGATAGAGCAGGTTTACCTTATTGATATCAAAAATAGATAAAATTGTTCGAAAAGAGCTATGTTATAAAAACTAACATTCCCTTGCTGTCAGAGCTTACATATATTATTGTTAAAATGTGAAAGGCGAGGTGATGTAAATGTTCAAACAAGTTAGAAGAGCTATGCCGGTTCTTCCAATCAGCACAGTCATGCAATTGACGAATTTAACCGCAAGACAAATTCGCTATTACGAGGAGCACGAGCTGATTATACCAGAACGTACAGAGGGAAATCGCCGCATGTTCAGTCTCGATAATATTGATGAATTACTGGAAATTCAGGAACTGCTGGAGCAAGGTATCAATATAGCCGGCATAAAAAAAATATTCGCTCTAAAAAAGGAAGCAAAAAAACGTACATTCCGCGGAATGGATTTGGATGAATTGGATTTTCGGTCAATTGTCCAAAAGGAAATGCAGCATTTATAGAGTTTACATATATTAGGGAGATGAGAATATGACAGTACAAGTAGAGAAAAAAGGAAAATACACAAAAGAAGATATTCAAAAGCTCGTAATTGAAAAACAAGTGAAATTTATTCGTTTGCAGTTCACAGACATTTTAGGAACGATCAAAAATGTAGAAATCCCTGTCAGCCAATTAGAAAAAGCACTAGACAATAAAATGATGTTTGACGGTTCATCTATCGAGGGATTTGTGCGTATCGAAGAATCAGATATGTATCTTCGACCAGACTACGATACATTTATGATCTTCCCGTGGACAGCAGAAAAAGGGAAGGTAGCACGACTTATCTGTGATATCGCTCGTCCGGACGGAACACCATTTGAAGGAGACCCGCGTTCTAACTTAAAGCGTGTACTGAAGAAGATGGAGGATTTAGGGTTTACAGGGTTTAATTTAGGGCCGGAACCAGAGTTTTTTTTATTTAAATTAGATGAAAAAGGGCAGCCGACATTGGAGTTAAATGATGACGGAGGTTATTTTGACCTTGCACCGACAGATCTTGGTGAAAATTGCCGTCGTGATATTGTTCTCGAACTTGAAGAAATGGGCTTTGAAATTGAAGCTTCTCACCATGAGGTAGCACCTGGGCAGCACGAAATCGACTTTAAATATGCAAATGCAATAGAAGCATGTGACAACATCCAAACATTTAAGCTTGTTGTAAAGACAATTGCGCGTAAGCATGGTCTGCATGCGACATTTATGCCAAAACCATTGTTTGGGGTCAATGGCTCGGGGATGCATTTCAACCTTTCTCTTTTCAAGGGAGAGGAGAACGCTTTTTATGATGAAAAAGCAGATTTGCAATTATCCGACACTGCGCGTCACTTTATGGCAGGGGTACTAAAGCACGTACACGGATTCACGGCAATTACTAATCCGACAGTAAACTCCTACAAGCGTCTGGTTCCTGGTTATGAAGCGCCGTGTTATGTAGCATGGTCTGCACAGAACCGCTCACCGCTTATTCGTATTCCAGCTTCTCGCGGGCTGTCAACTCGTATTGAGCTGCGTTCTGTTGATCCATCAGCCAACCCATACTTAGCAATGGCTGTTATTTTAGAAGCCGGTCTTGATGGGGTAGCGAATGAGCTGATACCTCCAGCGCCAGTAGACCGTAATATTTACGTAATGAATACAGAAGAACGCAAACAGCATGGTATTGATAATCTCCCTCCTTCATTAGATGCAGCATTAGAAGCACTGTCAAAAGATGAAGTTGTTATCGCTGGACTAGGAGAGCATATCTACGAAAATTTCAAAGAGGCAAAAGAAATCGAATATGATATGTTCCGCACGACTGTTCACCCTTGGGAACGCGAGCAATACATGAAAATGTATTAAAAAAAGCAAAAATGCGTATGCAGGCTCTAAAATTTAAATATTAATTTAAAACAAGAAGCAAAGGGCAATCCGAAAAGTTTTCACTTTTCGGATTGCCCTTTATTGTATTTGTTTCAGGAATTGCTGGACTCTTTCAGTACCAACTATACTTTCAGCTTTTTTGATCACGGATTCCGGAACACCTGTAAACAACCAGCTTGCCTGAGCATTCTGAAAAACCTCTCGTAATTTCTTAATTTCGCTTTTTCTCAAATCGACACCATTATCTTTTAGAAACTGCTGAACTTCACGTGTTGGACCTTCCATTAAAAAGCGGAATAATTCTAGCTTTTTCATAACCCCATCCTTTCAAGCGTAAAACCTTTACAAAGAACGTAAATTCACTTATACTAAAAAATTGTAAATCGTAATGATTTTGAATTGGAAAGAAGAGAAATCAATGACAAAGACAATTATTGAACTGAAAAATGTATCGTTCCAGTATGACTATACGCAGGTATTAAAAAATATTTCCTTTCGAGTAGAAGAAGGCGATTTCCTAGCTCTACTAGGTCCCAATGGATCAGGAAAATCAACGCTGCTTAAGCTCATTCTAGGGCTGCTTAAACCAATGAGCGGCGAAATTGAACTGTTTGGCAAATCGGCGGGTAATTTTAAAAATCGGGAGATGATCGGATACGTTTCTCAGAAGTCTAATGCTTTTAACTCTGGTTTTCCCGCAACAGTACAGGAAGTAGTAAAATCCGGGTTGACAAAGAAAACAGGGCTTTTAAAGCGACTGCCAAAGGACAGGGAGGAGCGCATCTCCAGTGCATTAAAGGCCGTTGGAATGGAGCAATTCGCCAAACGAAATATCGGCCAATTATCAGGCGGTCAGCAGCAACGAGTATTCATTGCTCGGGCACTAGTTGCTGAACCGAAGCTGCTTATTCTGGATGAACCAACTGTCGGTATAGATCATGAAAATGTGCAAGCATTTTATGATATGCTGGCTAAGTTGAACGAGGAACAAAATATTACAATGATTCTCGTAACACATGATGTAGATACTGTTTCAAACCGTATCAGCCATGTGGCTTGCCTAAATCAGACAATCCACTTCCATGGCTATAAAAATGATTTTGACGCGATTAGTCAGGACGAGCTCGATGCTTGGTACGGACATGCGGTACGAAAGATACACTAAGGAGTGCGCATATGATTGAAGCATTAATGAATTATGAATTTTTACAGAACGCCGTTTTCTCCGGGATGATCATCGGCATTATTGCCCCTCTCTTAGGTGTATTTATTGTGGTACGGCGTCTATCTCTCATTGCGGATGCATTATCACATGTAACATTAGCCGGGATTGCGGGGAGCCTTTATTTAAGCCAGACATTTTCTGCACTGGCCTTATTAAATCCAATTTATTTAGGAATTGTTGCATCTGTCGGAGGTTCAATGCTGATTGAACGGCTGCGTCGTCTATACAAGCATTATGAGGAATTAGCTATTCCGATTATTATGTCGGGCGGTTTAGGAATCAGTGCTATCTTCATTTCACTGGCAAGTGGTTTCAATACGGATTTGATGAGTTATTTATTTGGATCTGTTTCAGCCGTATCTAGACAAGATTTTGCTGTTATTGCAGCAATCGCGATTATTGTATTTATCTTTTTATCTATCTTTTTTAAAGAATTATTTGTCCTATCGTTTGATGAAGAATACGCTAAGGCAAGCGGTCTGCCTGCAAAATGGATTCACTTATTATTCATGATTGTTGTAGCCCTTGTCATTGCCGCAAGTATGCGGATTGTCGGTATTCTTCTTGTATCAAGTCTGATGACATTACCTGTCGCAGCAGCAATGCGACTCGCTAGAGGATTCAAGGAAGCGATACTTTACTCCATCATTTTTGGTGAGCTGTCAGTCGTGATTGGGCTAGTCAGTGCGTTTTATTTAAACTTAGCACCAGGTGGGACAATCGTCGTAACATCGATTGTAATTTTACTTATTGTTATTTTAGCGAAAAAATTATTCGTCCAATTTTCTGCAAAAGGAGTGTAGATAATGAATATCACACGAGCTTGGGAAATTTTGAAGGAGAATGGCTATAAAAAAACAGATAAGCGGGAGCTAATTCTCAATATGTTTTCGGAAACGACAAAGTATCTGACGGCCCGAGATCTCTTGACAGTACTAAAACCTCAGTTTCCGGGAATGAGTTTTGACACAATCTATCGCAATTTGGCGACGTTTGTAGAGCTTGGCATTTTAGAAGAAACAGAGTTGAACGGCGAGCGCAACTTCCGTATGCATTGCGAGTCTGACCATCATCATCACCATTTTATTTGTAGAGACTGTGGGAACGTAAAGGAACTTTCTCTATGCCCGATGGATTTACTTGGGGAAAAACTGCCGGGCTATGTTGTAGAAGCGCATAAATTTGAAATATATGGGAAATGCCCGAATTGCCAGTGAAATAAGCAATGCTTCCGATTATTTTCTAATAAAGTTGCCAAAACTCCGGGTTGTTATGCTAAAATGAGTATGCATAAATATTAGGAGGGGTAGTAAAATGGCAAAGAAAGTTAAAGAAGGTCATATTACAGAGGCACGCTTAGAAGAGGGTTTACGAATCCGCAACGAGCTATTCATTGAATTAATTGCCCAAGTACTTCACGAGCAATTAGTAATCGAGCGCCCAATTCTTCATGAACGCCTGGCGAATCTTGTAGACTTAAGCAACCATGACGATGAGTTGAAAGATACTTTATATGCATTAATCAACAAGCTGTAAGAGGCTACATAAGGAAAGAGACTTCGAAAACGGAGTCTCTTTTTTTCATTAGGATAAACTATTGTTATATAGGCACGTGTAAAGGTAGAATGATCTGAAAATGTAAAGATGTTAGTATGCTGAAAAAGAGTATTGTTATTCTAGTTTTTCATCTTAGGTTAATGATTGTGCGGCCGTAATGTGCTACAGTCAAAGGATAGGAAGGGGGAGAGCAGGTGAGAGGCAAGTGCATATTTATAACAGGCGGCGTACGCAGCGGAAAAAGCGCATTTGCCGAAGAATACATTAAGTGGTATAAACAAAATTGCCAGGCTGTTTATATTGCTTCGGGGGTAGCATTTGATGAAGAAATGCAGAAGAGAATTCAACGGCACCAATGGGATCGCAGACAGGAATCATGGTTGACGCTGGAAGTTCCAGACTGCTTCCCAAATGCTTTTAGCCGATTACATAAGGGGCATATACTGCTATGGGACTGCATTACTACGTGGCTGACAAATATCTTGGTAGAAAGCCTGCCTGTAGAAGACATGTTAGAGAAATTAAAGAGACAGTTGAATGATTGGCGGGAAAAGGGGATAACGGTTGTAGTTGTATCAAATGAAGTACTTGACGCTGGAATTTCAGAATATGAATTCACAGGAAATTATCAGCAGCTTTTAGGAGAGCTGAATCAGTGGTTGGTTGCCTTCTGTGATGAGGCTTATGAATTGGACTACGGAATGGCGAAGAGGTGGAAAGGTTGAAGCAAGTATTAACAGGCTTAGTGCTCTCCCTGCAGTTTTTCACAGCACTTCCAATAAGGAAAGCATTTGAGATGAATGCCAAGTCAGCAACGATTATGTATGGTGCCATACCACTGATTGGATTAGGGATAGGCGCACTTCAGGCGATTTTTTTAACAGTAAATGATACATATTTTTCATTATCACCATTATTCACTGTTATTTTAATGGTGGTTATTCATTTCCTGGCGACAGGCGGTCTCCATATGGATGGTGTGGTCGATACGGGAGATGCATATTTCTCCTATAGGGATCAAAAGAAACGATTGGAAATTCTTGATGACCCCCGAATCGGTGCATTCGGGGCTATGACGCTCGTGCTGTTTGTCATATTAAAAATCGGCATATTATATGAGCTGTTGCTGCGTGGCGTTCCGTTTCTTTACATCATACTTGTCCCTTTTATCTCAAGACAAGCTGTAATTTTAGTGTTTATCACAACGAACCCATCAAAAGAAACAGGGATTGCAAGTTATTTTAAAAAGACGGTGAATGAACAGACACTTTTATGGATGACTATTACCTATTTTATTGTCATTTTAGCATTAGCGATTGCGCTGCAGAACTGGATCCTGCTGATTCTTTGTGGAGTATTGTTAGTTTTTACAGGTGTGTATCGGTCTTGGGCAAAGCGAAATTTCGGTGGGATTTCGGGTGATTTACTCGGAGCAATTTTTGAATGGGCGGAGTTGGTTTTATGGTTCGTACTACTGTGCATCTTGTAAGACATGAGCTGACACAGGCAAATATAGAAAGGCGCTATATCGGCTGGACGGATCAGCCGATTATTCAACGGGTGAAGGCAAATATTTCTGTTACACCGGCTGTTGTATTCGGAAGCGATTTGCTGCGCTGCAGACAGACGGCATCCTGTTATTTTCCCGATGTACCTTTTGTAGCAGATGAACGATTACGAGAGCTGCACTTTGGAGATTTTGAGATGAAAACTTATGAAGATCTGCAGTATCTTCCCGATTACCGTTCATGGATTGATGATCCTTTTCAAGCGACACCGCCTCGAGGAGAGAGCTTTGCAGCCTTCCAGCATAGAGTACTGACTGCATTCCAGGAAATTACCGCTGCATATTCCGACGCAGTATTTATCGTTCATGGGGGCGTTATTAAGCTCATCCTGGCATCCTGTTTTGAAAAGAAATTCCATGAGGTTCATGCTGCTCATCGAACAATGTATACAGTAAGCTGGGAGGAGGGAAAGACATGCATGTCATTATCGGAGGCGCCTATAACGGTAAGCGAAACTATGTTTTAAAACAACTAGGAAATTGCTCTTATGTAATATATGAGGGTGAGATTCCAACCGGAATAGTTCCAAACCAGGAATATGTCATCATTTCAGACTTTGAAAAGCTTGTAGTATCTTATAGCCATTATGACGAGTTAGAGATTGCGGAAATGATTGTTGCTGAACTGAAGAGCCTGCAGAAAAGATCAAATGTAATTTGTATTTGCACGGATATTGGGCGGGGCATCGTGCCTATTGAAAAGGAACAGCGCTTCATCCGTGATGCTTGTGGCAGGGTGTACCAACGGTTGTTCAAAGAAGCAGAGACTGTGACTCGAGTATGGTACGGAATTCCGGAAGTAATAAAGAAAGGGAAGGATAGCTTAGCTTAGTATAAATATAGGCATGAGCCATTTGTCAAAATGGTGTCATGCCTTTTTGTCATTATGCGGACATTTCTATCGAATGTATATTCACTGCTAAATTTTAGCTGGATTAATAGCTGAATTTTATGAGAGTTAGTAGTATTCTGATGATAGAGGCCGTGGAGAGAAGGAAGCATGATATACTTTACACATTATGACCTATACAAAGGAGTTTATCATATGCATGAAATGGAACAGTATTTTTATAATGGGGAAGTCCATCGAAGCCTAAAAGCGGCTAAGCAGGTAAAGGAAGATGCACCCGAGAGAGAGGCAGCCAAGCAGTTTATCGCATTGTATGAAAGATTCGGAGTGCAGGGGATTCCGAGCTATACAAAGAAGGAAGGACAAAGCGTAGAACGTGCGGATGAAACTTATCCAGAAATGGATGAAGTGTATGCTATTCGAACAATCAAAGATGAAGAATCTTTTTCAGCACGTATAAAGGAATTAGAATGTACTGCTAAAGAAGGAAGTGAGGAAGAAAAAGCAATGTCCCTTTTTACACAAGGGCAGCTATTCTTATTTGCTCATCATTATGATGAAAGTGTCCACTGTTTGATTCAGGCAGTGAAACATAATCCAAATAAAGCTGTATACTACGGTATTGCAGCGCAAACTATGAACCGCTTCAGCTATCCTCCCTTTGAGGTATTAGGTTATCTGGAACGCGCTATTGAATTGGATGCCGCAAATGCGCGCTGGTATTGGAATAAAGCACTCGTACTAACAACGCTATATAAGGATCTGCAAAAAGAAATGTTTTTAGAAAATGCGTTAATTACATTAGAGAAGGCACAGGCTTCCTTAAGAGGGGAACAAAAATCTCTCAAGGCTGCAATTGACAATACGTTTGAAACGATGAGAGATTATCTGTTTCAATAACTTTTCCATAGTAAGAACCAGCTGAAAATCGACAATCTTTAAAAAGGAAGCGGCGCCGATAAAGCGCCGCTTCCTTTATGATGAAAAAGCTTAAATGTTTAGTTATCATTCGAAAAACAGTCGTAGAAGCGCCATAGAGGCCACTCCTGCTAGTACTGTTTTAGAGAGGCTTTTTGTCCATACTGCTATAGCAAGTGTCGGAATAGCAGCGAAAAAATAAAAGCTATCAATCACAACAAAACGGCCTTTTTCCTCAAACATACTTTCAAAAACAAGAGCACTTAATATACAAATGGGTATGTATTTCAACCAGCGCAGCACTACATTAGGCAGCTCGACGCTTTTGACGAATAAAAAAGGAATAATCCGCGGCAGCCAGGTTACCAGTGCACACCCAAGCAGCAGCAGCAGCATATTGACAGATGTCGTCATTCTGTCATCACTCCTATCGTTGCGACAATGACTGTAGCAATAAGTACAGCCAGATGTCCTGGCATGAAATAAAGCAGGCAGTATAGGGTTAGTGCCATAATGCCGATCAACTTCAGGTAGCGCATAATCTGATGGCGGGGGCTGCTTGCCAGATTCAGCACGAGGAGTGCAATAAACATTGCAGCGAGCGCATAATCTAGCCCCCAGCTCTCTGCATCGGGCAGCCATTTCCCGAGGAGGCCGCCAATTGTACATGCTGCTACCCATGTTGAATAAGCCGTAATATTCAATCCGTCCATCCATTTGCCGCCGAGGCGGTTTTCCTGCGCGATTTTTGTGACGGCCACACCGAACGTCTCATCAGTCAATAGTGTCCCAAAGCCGACATTGCGTATTGATGAATACTTAGTAAAATAAGGGGCAACGGTAAGAGACATGAGAAGATGTCGCAGATTGACGATAAATGTTGTTAAAATAATTACAGTTACGGGAGCGCCGGCCATATACAGGCCGCAGAAGATAAATTGGGCAGACCCCGCATACACGAGTAAGGATAACAAAAAAATCTCCATTATTGATAAATTCGAAGTAGTGGCCACGACACCA
Source organism: Lysinibacillus sp. (assembly GCA_031181585.1). GTDB lineage: Bacteria > Bacillota > Bacilli > Bacillales_A > Planococcaceae > Lysinibacillus_B. Next base: position 1,646 of record JAPSKP010000040.1, on the reverse strand, counting down.
AATGCCAGTCCTATACTGACATAGCCAAGTAAGGTAGGAAGACAGTCCTTTACACCTTGGCGAAATGTGTCCGGTGTGGCTATGTATTGCGTTTCCATTTCACTAAATCCTTTCCAATGAGTAAGTATGAAGATGATTTTACAATATATTCTTAAAATTCACAACTAGGCAAGATTGTACTTGAAGAGCGGGGAAAGCTAAATAGAGAAGAAAAAAGACATTAACAAGTGCCTAAATTGCAAATGAATGGTACGATAATAATGGCAAATGTAACAGTAGCAAGGGAAGTGAAAACAGTGGAAAATACAACACAGCAGCAAGTGAATCGCTATATCGAAATTCTATTTGCCCAGCTAACTGCTAAAGCAGATAGTAAGCAATTTGAAAAGGTAATCAAAGAGAATATCCTGACAAAGAAATCATCTGCTAGAGATGAAGTGGACTATTTTGACCGATTAATGTTGAATATCACTTATTTTGTTGAAAATAAAGCAGCATGGAACAAAATCATGAGAGATACATACGGGCTGGGGCAGGTGCCGAAGATACCCTATGTAGAAAATGAAGCCATGACGCAGCAAATGCGTATCCGCCAAGCAATCGGGGAAAAGATGGACGACTATACAAAGTTATTCCATAGTCAATACAAGGCGCTTCAAGTGACGGAAGAAGCTGTTGTTTATGACTATGCCTACGCTTCTGTCGAGCATTCCTTACGCTATGACTTTTTAACATATGTAACAATGCAAAAAGAAGCTAGCATCTTGCTTGAAGGAGACTTTGAAGAAACATTACGAATTATTGACGGCTATGTAGCTTATCATGCAGACCAGGCCGTAAATCAGATGGAACTATTGTAGGAGGAATTATATATGCAATCACCATATACATTTATTCATAAAGCGCCGGCAGCGAGTGCCGAAAAACAACCTGCCATCTTTCTGCTTCACGGTTTAGGAAGCAATGAACAGGATCTGCTTCAGCTTGTTGGAGCATTTGAGGGCAACTGCCACATTTTCAGCCTGCAGGGACCAATCAAGCACAGCCCAGGCTATGCCTTTTATACATTTGAAGAGGAAGGCTTCCCGACTCGTGAAGTGTTTGATAAAGTCATTCAATTTACACAGTCATTCATTTTTGAAGCTATTGCCGAGTATGATCTTGATATCGAAAAAATCTATGTGGTAGGCTTCAATCAGGGTGCAGTTGTAGCACAAACACTGGCCCTTGTAATGGGAAGTGCTATCCGTGGAACAGCAGCATTATCTGGTTATATTCCGGAATTTGTATCAGTAGAATATAACAAGCTTCCAATGGATAAATCAAGAATCTTCATTTCGCATGGGGAATATGACTTTGATTTCCCATTCAAATGGGGAGAAGGCAGCGCTGCTTTCTTTAAAGATTTCGGAGCTGATGTAACGTTTAAATCTTACCCGGATGGACATGGAGTAAATGCGGAGAATCTTAATGATCTTGTAGCCTTCATTGCAGCTGATATTTCTCCAACTGTAAATTAAAAACACGGGATATACGCACCCCAGGCTGTCCGATAAGCTTGCTGAATTATTCTTTCGGCAGTCTCTTCTTTACTGAAAGTAGAGACAATAATAAGCTTTTTATAAGAAAGACCATTCCGGTTAGAC
>JAPSKP010000134.1 GCA_031181585.1 Lysinibacillus sp. | reverse complement strand
AAGCATTATTCCGTTAAATGGTCCGTTTCCGGAATAATTTTATCCATTTTAATTTACAGTGACTTTGTTATCATGAAATAAATTAATCAAAAATAGTCTCTTTGTGAGGGTCTTCGATAAAATCAAAAAGTGCATTTATTTGTGCTTCAATATTTCTATTAGTAGATAGTTCGGGTAAATTATCTTTAGAAAAAAACTTTATACTATTTGTTTCAACGCCAACTGTCGGAGTACCTCCGATAATCTCACATTGTATAAACACTTTATAATAATGATAAGCTTCAGGCGGATGATCATATTTGTTTTTATCGAGTAAAGCAAGTAATTTTACAGGTATTACATCATATCCAGATTCCTCTTTTATCTCTTTTACAACATTTTCTGAAGGGGATAAACCGATATCACAAAAGCCACCAGGTAAAGACCATTTATTATCAATAGTTTCTTTGACCAATAAAATTTGATTATTTCTAAATACAGCTCCACGTACATCTACTTTTGGAGTTGGATATCCAGTTTCATTGGTAAATAAATTTTTAATTTTATCAATCTCAAGCTCTGTATACGCTGACATAATTTCTAAGCTAATATTCCGTAACTCCTCATAACGCTCAATATCATAAATATCTTTTGAAAAAGTTAACCCTGCTTGTGATAATGCCTGAATTCTCTTAGCCCAATCCAACCATTCACTCATTTGTAACACCCACCTTTATAAAATTCATAAATTCACTTATACTGCTCATGCTATAATCAGGCGTATAGCTAAATTCTAATGTTTGATAGTCCGGCAACCACTGAACACCAACCGTCTGAACGCCAGCATCTAGACCAGCATAAATATCGGCATCGCTATCCCCTACAAATAATGCCTCACTTTTATCAACGCCTAATAAAGTTAATGCTTTAAATAATCCCTCTGGATCTGGCTTTGGCTTTATTACGTCATCACCTGTGATGATCACTTCAAATAAACCCTCCATTTGTAAATGCCTCAAAGAAATATCCAGGCTCCTTCTAGCTTTCCCCGTAAAGATCCCCAATTTAGTTCCTGTTTCTTTTAATTGCTGTAATAAATTATTGATTTCAGTATTTACTTTAACTAGATTCGTATGGTTCTCTGAGTATTTAGAATAGAATAGTTCGATTGCTTCTTCCTTCTCTTCGTTAATTAAATGCTCTCTAATTATCCCAGTTTCAGAAGGACCAAACATTGCTTTTATGTCTTCAGAGGAAAGTACTTTGTTATCATAATCTTTAAAAACACGTTGGAAAGCGTAAAAACATATTGGTAGTGTATTTGCTAATGTTCCATCAAAATCAAAAATTATTGCCTTCATAATATGTCCCCCTATTAAAAAATGGCATAGTCTTGTTTCAACACAAATTTCCACCCTTAAAAAAGCTAGTTTGAGTTCAAATAATTCGGAGCGTATGTATTCTTGCGTGAAGTATAAAAGCGCTCTATTCAATCCATATTTTAACAGTAATTCTAAAAATTATTCCACTAAATGGTCCGATTGGTGAATAAAAACCCTGCGTAACAACACAGGATTTTTAATCAAAGTTTTTTATAAACGTCATGGCTTTCTTACAAAACTACTGGATCGTTACAGATCATCCATTCATCTAACAGTAAAAGACACTCTTCCTTGACGGATGACCACCATCAAACCTATTCCGAGCAGTCCAAGCGCAAAGCTGCCGGATAACACAACTGTCCGTAATTCCCATTGTTCAGCTGCCATGCCAATGAGTAATACAAAGAAAAGTGCACCGAGCGATTCAAACAAGCTAAAGACACTAGTAAACCTGCCAAGAAGCTCTGTTGGAATACTTTGCTGGATGTAGGTGATAAAGCCGATATTTACATAACAATGAGCAAATGTCAGCAGGAAAAATCCAAAAGCGGCAACGGAAAAGTGATGCGACATAGCATATATCAAATAGCCTAACGCAATCAAAATCACTCCGTACTTCATGGATAGAAGCGGACTGCACGGCCATCTCGCATTGAGGAGAGAGCCAGCTATGAAACCAATCCCTGCCACACTTACTAAAAGTCCATATGCTGCCTCTGTTAGACCTAATTCCATTTGCGCAAAGGCAGCTTCAAGAGAATCCAGTGCAGTCATAAAGACAATCAACGTACTAATGAGGATATAGATTACACTCACCAATCGCTCTTTTTTCGAAAAAAGAGCTACTTTTCTCCAGTCCTGCCGAATCATTTGGAAGGAGATGGTTTCATTTTCCAAACGCTCAGCTTTCCTATTCGGCAGACGCCAAATCAAAATGGCTGAAATAAATAAGGTAATTCCGTTCACGACAATCGCCAGCTGCGGTGTACCAATTAGGAAAAGCAAGCCGGCTATACTTGGACCAAGTATAAAGCCTGACGATTGGACGAAGTTTTTCCACGCATTGAACCGTTGCTGCTGTGCTGCCTCAATTAACTTCGTCATATATACGAACGAAGCAGTAGTAAATACGGCGTTCATCATTTGGAGAACAAACGAAATTCCATAAATGAACGGTATATTTGTAATGATAGATAAGGCAAGTACGAAAATGCCCCTCGTTATATCGAGAAAAATTAGTAATCTTTTTGTGTCAACCCTATCAATAATTGTTCCCACCCAGCTGTTTGTCACAATAACTGCAAGTGGTGTAAGCATGTATAAAATACTAACCGCAAAGGGTGAATCAGTAAGGCGCAGGACAATCATATTCAGCGCAATAAAATATACCCATTCACCAATATTTGCGATCCACATACTTAAAAGCAGCAATATTTTTTCACGTGTCATCATTCAAGCTCCCCTCCATAACAAATGTGCTGAAGCGCCCGTCCCCTCATTAAGTGTGTTTACACACTTTAGAGGAAAACAAAATGACCTCGAGGGCCCGGCGCTTTAGCCTAGACGTTATTCGCAATGTAGAATTTTATAAATTCCTGAGCAATAAAAAAATCCCCCCCTAAGATTTTCATCTTAGGGACGGAATCGAATGTTCGACACGTGTTGCCACCCTATTTCACTAGGATATTACTATCCTTAGCCTCGTTCAGTACGGCCATGACCGGCTTATACTGCGTCTCTGTAACGGGAGAGCCCGTCGCATGATCATTCTTCCGAAATCCCATACGCTACTCCAAGACTTGCTTCACAATGATCTCTCCTGCCCGCTTTCACCTAATCGGGCTCTCTGTAAGGAAATAGCACTGCTACTCTTCTCTTCCTTGTATTTATTCGATTCTATAATAACAAGAGATGTTTTACAATATCTTATTTTTCTGGAAGACTATTTCCTGCAAACTAAAGCTATTATTATATAAACCAGCTATTTCATAGATAAGTCATCAATTGCTTGGACAGCTAATTCCAATGATTTGATTCTTCTTTCTAACAGTGTATGCTGGGGACTGCCTGCCTTTGCTTTAGCATAAATCATCTTAATTGATGGGAATAAGCCTATAAGAATATGGCGGGCTTCTGCTAAATCTTCCTGCGTATAATGATGGGGTCTCTCGTTCCAAACGTATTCCAGCACAGCTAAGCCTACGTAAAGAGCATTGAGTCGTTTTTCCAGCAAGGTTGTATTAGCACCTTTCTGCGTCATTTGAGCCAACGCGTTTTCGGACTTACGGATTGTTGACTGAAAGGATGTTATTGATTCTTGTTTATGCGCGTTTGTTACATGATCCATGTTAGTACTGCCCCCTTTTCTTCTTTGAATTCTGTTGCTTGAATACCGGTAAAACCATTTACATGCTCAGTTCACTTGCAGTTTATTTTCACACCGCAGCTGATGCAATGTCGGAAGAATCATGCCTCAAAAGCTTCCTTCCTCTTCCATAAAAAACAGCACAAACCCAACTTGTGGTTTGTGCCGTTTTCTTATACATGTAATGGTACGGGTGGTTCTGGTATATCTGATACGACATCTGCCTCTGTCAGACGGAGTGGACATACTGTAAAACCAGCGTCGAATTCTTCCTGAAGCTTCAGGTCTTCTGCCTGTCCTGGTGCTATACTTACTTCTTCATGTGATAAATCAACGCTCAAGATTTTATCGATTGTATGTTCAATCATCACTTGCTGCTTTCCTGAAAGTTCAAATAGACCGTTCAGTAAATAAGGCTTGACCGCTTCCTCAATGAAACGCTGTGCATCTTCGAGACAGCTGAATTCAAGGATTTTTTCGACCGAAGATCTTACTTCTTTCTTTTCACGTTTACGCTGACCATTTAGATCCTCCACTTGGCGTATAATGCCGGATAATCTTTTTTGTGCGAGCTCGACTAAATGATTTTGCGTACTATACAAGTTTTCAAGCACGAGCGTTTCATGGCGTTTTATCGTATTATAAAGCGCCTCACACTTTGTTTGCAGCTGATCTAGGTTGCGTTTTTCCCGCATGACCGAAATATTTTCATTATATTGAGCAGGATTCCCCTTCTCGATTCCCTTGCCGAATGCTTTACGGTGCTGCGTATCAAGGACGCCGTACGCCTGCATGTACTCGACATGGAGCTTCCGGTATTCACGGACTGACTGCTGGTAGTGCAGGGCATAATATTCAAATTCTTCAATCTTCTCGTCGCGCAAGTATAGTTCACTCGTCAGCGTTTGCAAAAGCTGATATAGTGTCTCGACAGACTTGAAGACATTGCATACTTGCTGGCATTCTTGTTTATAAGCACTTAATAATGCGATATCCCGCTGCTGGCGAGTATACTCAAACTCCTCTTCTCCAGCGTATTGCTTTAAGCTTTCCATAGCTGATTGATAAGGCTCTCTTGTTTTAATATATTCGATTTCCTTATGGAAATAATTCAGCCAATCAATCAATCGGTCGATTATATGCTCTATTTTTTTTCCTTTATTCTCTGATAAGGCCGCAATCAACTCCATCAGTTCCAAATAACCTGACTCCTCAAGCATCTGTGAATCTTGTGTCAGACCTGCAAGCAGAGCCATTTTGGCAGAGACAGGATACATATAGCCTACTTGATCACCGTAACGTATCTTTTCAGATACAGCAAAATCAGCCGCATCGCCAGTATCGATTCCATTGATAATGAAATGGGGCTTTATATCACGTTGGTTATATTTTTCCAGCAGAGAGAGCTCTGCGTAGGTAGCCTCTTCTCCATTGCGGATCACCCAGAAAATTTCATCCGCTCGTTCAACAAGCAGTTCTGAAAAATATGCCGACTGTTCAGTGGGCATTTGCAGGGCCATGGAATCAACAAATGTCACGTTTTTCAAGAAATCATGATTGATAAATACTTCTACATAATCGATATACTCTCGAATGATTTGGGCAACTTCAACATCCGAGGTAGTTAACAATTCAATTTTATCGATGTCAAACGTAGCTACCATGCCATCGAGGAACACAGCCCTGATGCATTCTTCCTCTCCATATCGAATAAACGTATTTGCGCTTGTTGAAAGCTCATTATGTACAGTTAATACTTCTCGTCCTAACAAGCCATTGATTACCGTAGACTTACCTACTCTTTCCTTCCCGATTACGAGGATTGTAGTAGGTGAGGTTGCATCGTCAAGTATGCGTTTTAAACGGTGCGACGTGTCTTTAATATACGTATTTTGGCTTATTAGACCGTGTAAAGATTTGAATCGTTCAATTAATTGCTGTAAAGGAATAGATGAAGTGATTGATTCGGCTTCTACCTCTTTTGTATGTCCTATCATGCAATCAACCCCTTTCCGCATTCTGTCTCCATTATAAAGGAAGCCATTACCCCCATAAATATGGAAATGTCTTAAACGTTAAATTTGATGCTTGCTGCTTATACGCCTGCTCTATTTTTAGGTATAAAAACACAGGACTAAAGAATGCCGCTCTTTAAATTTCCAACTTGGAACTATATGATTTTTTCCCATAGAAGAAAAAACAATGGTATGATAGGGTAAGATTTTTTAAGAGAGGTTTTTTATGAAAGAATATAAACAACAATGGTTCGGTAATATCCGAGCTGATATTTTAGCCGGCTTAGTAGTTGCACTTGCACTTATTCCAGAAGCTATCGCATTTTCTATTTTGGCGGGAGTCGATCCTATGGTCGGTCTTTATGCTTCCTTTATTATAGCGGTGACGAT
>JAPSKP010000133.1 GCA_031181585.1 Lysinibacillus sp. | reverse complement strand
CTGCATTAATTATTGTAGGCGCATTAATGGCAATGGAGATTCGTAAAATCAACTGGACAAAGTTAGAAATTGTTATCCCATCATTTTTAACAATTATTATGATGCCGCTAACGTCTAGTGTCGTTATCGGGATTGGATTAGGTTTTGTTCTTTATCCAGTTTGTTTAGCAGCACAAAAACGTTATAAAGAAGTTCATCCAATTATGTATGTGCTTTGTTTGTTATTCATTTTATACTTTGCTTTTATAGTGTAGGGAAGAGAATTAGAGGACTAGGAGAGTTGCGGGGTAGATAGAGAGCAACGCCTAAATGAACATACACCATGAAAGAACGTAATGACCTTCATTCTCTTTAGTAATTAAATAAAGGGTTTTAACCAAAAAAGACATAGGTTAGTTTTGCTAACCTATGTCTTTTTTACCTCATCAATAACTTACGAATCCTACTAAGAGTAAGATTATTAGATAATGCATTCTTCCACAATCGGGCGCGATTCTGTAACAGGAATCAGCATTTTTTTAGTAAAGGGCCATATGGTGGAATAACTATCACTTATAAAAGGGGCCAGACGAGGATTGTGGAATGTTATACTTCCATTAAACGATAAATTTTTTGATTATTAACAATTACATAAATAAAAGGAGATATTTAAGCTTGATTGATTACTTTGAACGTAAAATTAGATTAAAAAATTTTGAAGTGTGGGATGTTCAAATTGGAGGCCAACATTATGCTTTAGCCATTTCAGATGAATTCCGGCTTGCCACATTTGATGATTTTGAAATGCCAGATTTAATTTATGATGTAGATGACCAGCGTGCAAATTATGTTTCTACTACATATTTCTCTGATGAACCTGTTAAAGAGGAACATCGAGAAATACTTGGTGAATTTGCACGAATGCTTACAAATCACTTAGCGTTGGCACATTGTGAAGTAATTACAAAGTTTTATCATGAAAACCCTGAAAAAGCGATAGAACAACTATTGTTAACGAAATATGGTTTCACAGAATCAGAAATACCATTAGATAAGTTATGGCATTTTAATCAAGAATAATGACCCTTAGTTTTTCTCTAACTAATGGAGTAATGTAAAGTGGTTTCACCCTATATGTATACGAACTTTCTTAATATCATAAAACACCCAAACCTCAATTTGGGTTTATTTTTAATCTTCCACAATCGGGCGCTATTCTTTAGTAACGAGCGCTTCTTTTTTCATTTAAGGGTCGTTTATTCGGCGCATTTTTGGTGTATAACTTTTCCCGCGTTACAACATGCCAGACTAGTAAGCAGTGAACATCTATTTTTTATTAATGTTAGCAGGGCATAGGCTTAAAGCAATGATAATAGTGATCTAAATCCACACCAATCAGGAGCGATTGCAGACCAGCACGATTAGGAAAGTATCAAACCTTTTATCAAAACCTTATACTTAGTAAAAACGAGAACTCCATTTTGAAGAGCCTTTTTCAAAATGGAGTTTTTGCGCGTGCTTTTAAATAGGGGGCTGGACTTTTTTGTTTAGGCTTTATTCCAAAGAAGCAGCTTAACCGGTGTGTGCGACAGCCCTGACTTCAATCAGCTGCTCAGGGAAGGCCAAGTATGTCACACCGATACAGCTGCCGGCTGGCCGATGTTCTCCTATATATTCTTTAAACAGTTCTATAACCTGCTCGAAATGCTCCTGCGGATTTGTTAAATAGAGTTCCACATAAGCGAGGTTAGACTTTGTTACCCCAAATCCCTCCAGTACTCGGTCGAGATTTTCAAGTGTTTGCCGGGTCTGTGTTTCGATATCATCTACGCCGACGAAGACCCCCTCCAGGTTGTGGGAAAATTGCCCCGAAATATAGATAGTGTCATTGACACCGTACCCTTGGGTAATTCCATGATCCCAAAGATTGTGATTGTAGGTTTTAACATTCGTCATTACTTTTCTCTCCTTTATTTGAAAGTAAAGTAAGTATAGAATGAATAAAAAGAGAAAAATAGTACGCACATTTTTGATAGTGACTATCAGAAAGGATAGTGTCCATATGAGTATGGCTGACTATAAGGAAAAGGGGAATATCCAGGAGACCCCTTTTGGGTATACATTGTCGGTGATTGGCGGTAAGTGGAAAATGCTGATTCTTTACCTCCTGGCTGAGAAACAACCTGTTCGTTTTAATGAGATGAAAAGACAAATAGGAGCTATTACCTTTAAGACATTGAGCTCCCAGCTTAAAGAATTAGAAGCAGATGGTATGGTTATACGGAAGGAGTATCCTCAAGTTCCCCCTAAAGTAGAGTACAGTCTCACACATAAAGCAGAGACTCTATTACCTGTTTTGGAACAGTTATGTGAATGGGGAGAAAAAAACCGCAATATTTAAGTTTAGGGGTGAATAGATGGTTAGAAGAAGAGGAATTTATGAAATCAAAATTCGCGACAAGCAGCTTATCTGTCCGTTCTGTCAAAATAACCGGTTTACGCATCGTGAAGTTTACATGGATTTGGCAAAGTTTAAACAAGAGGCAAAGGAGCAGCTGACGTTGCAGTCATTTACCTGTACGACATGTGGGGACAGCCGCATGTTTCAAGAAAAGAACCGCTTTGACCATACGATGGAAAAACATGTGTCTATTATTGAATATACGGAAGTGATCAATGAATGAGCGGTATGGATGAGTCTTTACGCCCCCTAAAAAGTCGTATTACGATTTTTGATGAGCCTGTAATCTGCCGGTTTTGTTCACATGATGTGTTTATTCCTCATGAAGTGTTCGTGAATGTCGAGCAGCCGGGTATCGGTGTTTATTACGTGCGTTATGCGGCAATTTGCCACTATTGTGGCGAAGTGAAGCATTTCAGCGATCCAAGTGGTTATGATGCGGAAAAAGGAGATTATATTTGGGCATTAAATCAATACCTGCTTTCAAGTAGAAAATATAAGGCGAAGATTTTATGCTATGTCGGAAAAAGAAAAAAAGACAAAATAACTGCTTTTATCCATGCGCTGATCGAGAGCTTTGAGGCAGATGTAGAGACTGTAAAGGATTCCAACGGAGAAGTGCTGCTTCAAATGGAGTTTTCTGACTTGAATGATATACAAATAAATAGAATGCGCATAATAAATTGTGCACAGCGGCTAAATATATCTGTGAAAGAACTCATCATTCAATAGGGTAATTGATAGAAATTATATGGAAAAACACTTTCTTATCCAGCAATGCACCACTTTGAAGCCTCAACTAAATAGCTGTTCAAACACCATTTCACCCTGTTGAAATGGTGTTTTTCTATGCCCTCATGAACAGTATGAACAAAATAGCCAGTATAAATATAAAGAACAGTATTTGACTAATATATGAAATATTCAGAATATGATTTTTAATATAGACAGCGCTTACATAATAGTGTGAAGGTGAAAGCAAAAGGGGGATGTTTATGCGAAAAAAATTATTAGCACTATTTTCTGCTGCGACATTGAGTCTGGGGTTAGCAGCGTGCAGTGATTCCGACACAGGGGGCTCGGGAAGTGGTGGAGACTATCCAAAAAACAATATCACCATCGTGGCACCATCAGGGGCTGGGGGAGGCTGGGATTTAACAGCCCGTTCCATTGGTAAAGTGATGAACGAAACAAAAATAATAGAAAAGCCGATTACAATCGAAAATCAGCCGGGCGGCGGTGGTGCCGTATTTATGGCAACCTACGCGACAAAAGAAGTGAAAAACGACCATATGTTAATGGTCAAATCGCCGCCGATCCTTATTAACAATTTAAAGGCTGAAGGAAACAGCCCATACGGCTATAAGGATACAACGCCTTTAGCACAGTTAACAAAAGACTTTGGGGCGATTGTTGTAAAGGCAGACTCTCCGTATCAAAGCCTGACAGAGCTGCTGGATGATATTAAAGCAGATGCATCAGCGCTTACATTGGCAGGTGGTTCAGCACCAGGTTCGATGGATCATTTAGTAACAATTTTGCCGGCATACGAGTACGGCATTAACCCGAAAACGGTTAAGTATGTTTCTTATGATGGCGGTGGTGAGGCAATGGCTGCATTATTAGGAAACAATGCAGATGCAATCGGTACGGATATTTCCACAGTAACACCGTATTTAAAAAGCGGAGATGTTCGCGTACTGGCAGTAACATCACCAGAAAAGCTGAAGCTTGAAGGGTTAGAAGATATTCCTACACTGTATGATTTAGGAATTGAAACCGAGTTTACGATTTGGCGCGGCATTTTTGGTCCGAAAGAAATGTCTGACACAGCGAAAGACTATTGGCTGGAAAAGCTTGATGAGCTTTCAAAATCAGAAGAGTGGGCTGCAGAGCTGGAACGTAACGGATGGGAAAATGATTACCGTTCGGGTGATGACTTCACAGCATTCCTTGAAGAGCAGGAAGTATTGATTAAAGAAATTTTGACTGCTTTGGATATGCAAAAATAATTTGTTTGGTGCGAGCAGTAGGTTTGCTCGCATCTCTCGTTTGGAGGTGGAACAGATATGAATAAAAATTTTGACCGTATAGCGAGTATTGTATTTTTGGCGTTAGGTATTCTCATTGTGGTGGAATCAGGGAAAATCTCCGATAGTGCATACGGTTCTTCAATCGGTCCGAAAACATTTCCGATGGGATTAGGCATCCTTTTAGTCATCTTAAGTATCGTGCTTCTTATTGAAACAGTGAAATACCGAAAAACTTATAAAATTGCAGAGGAGCATGAGGATATCAGCTCGCCTAATTATAAACGTTTCTTGATCATCTTCGTTGCTGCCTTGGGCTATGTATTATTACTTGATAAATTGGGCTATGTCATTACTACATTTGTCTTCCTTTTAATTGGCTTCCAGACGCTTGAAAAAGGTAAGTGGATATCATCGATACTTGTGGCTGGCGCATTCTCGGCCATAATTTATGTCGGATTTGTCAATGTATTGGGCGGTTCATTACCGGGCTTGCCATTTTAAAAGAGAGGAGGAGAAGATATGGGAACAGTACAATATTTAATGGACGGCTTTGCGATTGCATTTCAATGGCATAATATTTTGTTCGCTCTTTTAGGTGTCATTATTGGTACAGCGGTTGGGGTCTTGCCGGGTATCGGTCCGATGAGCGGTGTAGCCCTGCTCATTCCGGTGACAGCGACACTAACATCCGGGCTGCCATTGGAGATGGCTGCCACAAGCTCCATTATTTTACTTGCAGGGGTTTACTACGGGGCTATGTATGGGGGCTCTACAACATCTATTTTATTGAATACACCAGGAGAATCCTCATCTGTAGTGACAACGCTTGATGGATATCAAATGGCAAGGCAGGGACGTGCAGGTTCGGCATTAGCAATTGCCGCGATTGGTTCGTTCGTTGCCGGAATTGTTGCATTAATCGGACTGGTCTTATTAGCAAGGCCGCTATCTAAAGTAGCGATTAACTTTGGACCGGCAGAGTATTTTTCACTGATGCTTCTAGGATTGGCAGCGGTGAGCGGGCTTGCTGGTAAATCAATTACAAAAGCACTTATTATGACGGTTTTAGGTTTATTATTAGGAACAATCGGAATTGACGCGGTATCGGGTATTTCTCGTTTTACATATGATCAGCCTGTTCTGTATAGCGGGATAGAATTTTTAACAGTTGCTGTAGGGTTATTTGCACTGGGAGAAGTGTTCAAAACGATTTTCGAGAAGGATGGCAATGATGAGCCAATCGCGAAAATCAAGCGAATCCTGCCAACAAAACAGGATTTAAAGGATAGTGCTGCACCGATTGGACGGGGTTCGCTTCTCGGCTTTTTCCTAGGTGTTTTACCAGGCGCAGGTGCCACACTTGCCTCATTCTTTGCCTACATTACGGAAAAGAAAATTAGTAAAAATCCCGAATCATTCGGGAAGGGGAATATTGCAGGAGTAGCTTCTCCGGAATCCGCAAACAATGCAGCTTCCGGCGGTGCGATGATCCCCCTTTTAACATTAGGTATTCCCGGCTCCGGTACTACAGCCATTTTAATGGGTGCGTTTATTATGTACAATATCCAGCCAGGCCCTCTTCTTTTCGAAGAGCATCCGCAAGTAGCTTGGGGGTTAATTGCCAGTATGTTTCTAGGGAACTTAATGCTGCTTGTGCTGAATATGCCGCTTGTACGTATTTTCGCTAAAATCATTGAAACACCGAAAAAATATTTATTGCCGATTATTATCGCAATTTCGATTTTTGGTGTTTACGCCGTTCAATATACAACATTTGATTTGCTGCTGCTCTTGGCCTGTGGCGTGCTGGGCTACTATTTCGCGAAAAATGATTTCCCGGTAGCACCGC